>NZ_JAUBVE010000041.1:0-52164 GCF_036705715.1 Microcoleus sp. AT3-D2
GAAGAAGGAAGAAGGAAGAAGGAAGAAGGAAGAAGGAAGAAGGAAGAAGGAAGAAGGAAGAAGGAAGAAGGAAGAAGAGGAAGAAGGAAGGCGCAATCTTCAGCTCATGTTTCAGCAATTAAGAACGTCATCATCGTCGGGCGTGGTTGCTATAGAAGGTAGAAGTTTGAAAAAAAAGAATAGAAGCTCTATCGAAAGGTAGATGACCGAAAACAAAAGTTAAGGAATTTTTAATAAAAATTCTGCTTTGGGATGACGCGCCATCAAAATTGGGTTTGGATCTGAACCAAAACCTGAGTATATCGATATGTAACAAACCACATTATATCTGTGGCGACACGAGATATGTGGGGACACGGCAATGCCCTGTCCTTAGCCACCCGGAACGATCGCCCAAATCCCAATCCGTCCCCCCAATCCCCCACACCGTCGGGGCGCGCTACAATCAAAAGTTGATCGACTTAGCACTCAGACTCAGAGAGTGCTAAATTTGCTAATGTAAGCGATTGGAGACAAACATGACCAAAATAGTTGCATTTAGCGACAAATCTCGGCGGGCACTAGAACGCGGCGTCAATCAACTCGCCGATGCTGTCCGCATCACCTTGGGCCCGAAAGGCCGGAACGTCCTATTGGAAAAGAAATACGGCGCTCCCCAAATCGTTAACGACGGTATCACCGTTGCTAGGGAGATCGAACTCGAAGACCCCCTGGAAAATGCAGGCGCTCGCTTAATTCAAGAAGTCGCCTCCAAAACTAAAGATATCGCAGGCGACGGCACAACAACCGCAACGGTTCTAGCTCAATCCCTCATTCGCGAAGGTTTGAAGAATGTCGCAGCAGGCGCAAACCCAGTCGCGCTGCGCCGGGGTATTGAAAAAACGATCGCCCACTTGGTGCTGGAAATCGAGAAATTGGCCAAACCCGTCGAAGGAAGCGCCATTGCTCAGGTCGCCACAGTCTCCGCCGGTAACGACGAAGAAGTCGGCAGTATGATTGCCCAAGCAATGGAAAAAGTCACCAAAGACGGCGTAATTACTGTTGAAGAGTCGAAATCTCTGACAACGGAATTGGAAGTTGTCGAAGGGATGCAGTACGATCGCGGATATCTTTCTCCGTATTTCGTCACCAACACCGATCGGATGGAAGTTGAGTACGAAAACGCTCGCATCCTGATTACCGACAAAAAAATTAGCTCGATTCAAGAACTAATTCCAGTTCTCGAAAAAATCGCCCGCACAGGTCAACCACTGCTAATTATCGCCGAAGATATTGAAGGCGAAGCTTTGGCAACTCTGGTAGTCAACAAAGCCCGCGGCGTATTGAACATCGCAGCAACCAAATCTCCTGGTTTTGGCGATCGACGCAAAGCTATGCTTCAAGATATCGCCGTGCTCACCGGCGGTCAACTGATTTCCGAAGAAGTCGGACTCAGCATCGATACCGCAACCCTAGAAATGCTCGGTACCGCCCGCAAAATTACGATCGACAAAGAAAACACGATCATTGTGGCTGGCGACGAACACAAAGCTGACGTGCTAAAACGGATCGAGCAAATCCGCAAACAGCTAGAAGCGACGGATTCCGACTACGACCAGGAAAAGCTAACCGAACGCATCGCCAAACTCGCCGGCGGCATCGCTGTAATTAAAGTCGGCGCAGCTACCGAAACCGAGCTCAAAGACCGTAAACTGCGTATTGAAGACGCTCTGAACGCTACGAAAGCTGCTGTGGAAGAAGGTATCGTTGCCGGAGGTGGCACGACCCTAATCCACCTGATTACAAAAATAGATGCGATCGCAAATACTTTAGACGCCGAAGAACAAGTAGGCGCTGACTTGGTGAAGAAAGCTTTGGAAGCACCTTTGCGTCAAATCGCTGATAATGCCGGCGTCGAAGGTTCGATCGTCATCGAACGAGTGCGGGCGAGCGAGTTCAACGTTGGCTACAACGCTCTCACCGACGTGTACGAAGATATGATTGCCGCCGGGATTATTGACCCGGCTAAGGTGGTGCGATCGGCTTTGCAAAATGCCGGTTCCATTGCTGGTATGGTGCTGACCACTGAAGCTGTGATTGTCGAAAAACCCGAGAAGAAAAAAGCCGGCGGCGACATGGGCGACATGGGCGGCATGGGCGGCATGGGCGGCATGGGTGGCATGGGCGGCATGGGCGGCATGGGCGGCATGGGCGGCATGGGCATGATGTAGTCTTCAGCCATTAGTTTGTAGCCTGTAGATTGCGCCATCAGCACCATTGGTGTAAATAAGCGCGTCTTATGTACTACCCACTGTTTGACGATTAAGGCAGCTTATCCCCTCGGCATCCCCTGATAGTCCGGGGGGATTTTTCATTCTCTTGTAGGGGCAATCCCCCCGTGGTTGCCCCGATATTTGAAACACCGATTTCCTCGTCCGTGGAGGGGATAGGCACGGGGGCACTACCCTACAAAAGCCTGATTTTCGTGAGAATGAAACCGGCCTGCTTCTTAAGGGAGATGCAATGGGGCTCAGCATTAAGCTATAAGCGATAGTTCTCAGGGATTTTAAGCTTAAGTTGACACCTATGCAGTGGGCGCCCTCTCGGTCAACTAAAATCCTTCCCAGAAACCGCGTCTCCCCCTCTCCCCTGATCCTTTAAGACGACGGAGTTACATTGTTGCTGTGCAAGTCTTGAGGAGATTGAAACAAAGTTTCGAGATAAACTCTCGCAGCTTGGCGATAACTGCGCGAAGCTTCAGGCGTACCGCTATCGGCATTCTGCAACAAAAACAGCGACAGGGCCGCGCAAAATACTCGGTCTAGATCCCATTCGGGATGGGTTTCCAGGTAAGTTTTGAGAGAATCGTGCAGCGTTTCGGGAATTTCAGCAAAAATACTGACTGTTGGGTTCATCATTTTTTTTAGTCTCGCTAATAAATTGAAAACAGAACCCCCCCTTCGGCCGGATACAGGTGCAGGCACAGCCGAAATCAGAGCGCTTTTTTTAGGTCGGTCGCATCATTGTGCGCTATGAGGGGGTGGGTTTGTCAATGTTGCGAAATATTACAAAGTCCTTTAGATAAAAAAAAGGTTTACCAAATAATAAGCTTTTCAGGGCATTTTTTGTTACATATCTTTATGTGCTGGGGGGTTTATGAGGAATTAGTCAGCAAGTTAAGGAAATCCCCAATTCCGCAGCAAGATGCTACCGTGCCGTTAATTTCTGTGGAAAACTTTGTCGAATCTGTGGAAAACCTCAGACTTGCCTGTGGAAACGCTGTGGAATGTTTAGGGAAAAGTCAGGGAAAAAATAAGAATTGCAAAGGGCATGGGGCATGGGGCATGGGGCATGGGGCATGGGGCATGGGGCATTGTTGACTGTTGACTGTTGATTAATGTTAAGGGCATGGGGCATGGGGCATGGGGCATGGGGCATTGTTGACTGTTGACTGTTGATTAATGTTATTGGTTATTTGTTATTAGCCACTGCAAAGGATTAACAAATGACAAATGACAACTGACAACTGACAACAGTCAACTTCCTAAGTGCCACTCTGCCGCTTTTTGGCGGATGGTTGCCAATTCTGCCGGGGGCATTTTGTCGAGATTGGCTAAGATAAAGCTCATGCGACCGATCGACTGAAGTTTGTCCCGGTGGCGCGCTAGGAAATCCCAGTAGAAGAAGTTGAAGGGACAAGCATTTTCGCCCGATCGCACTGTGCGATCGAATTTGCACCCCCGACAATAATCGCTCATTTTATTAATGTAATTGGCAGAAGCAGCATAGGGCTTCGAGGCCAACACACCGCCGTCAGCAAACAAACCCATGCCCAGCACATTAGTCTGCATTACCCAGTCATAGGCATCCACAAACGCACTGTGGAACCATTTTTCTAGCTCCTGGGGCGAGATTCCCGCAATTAGACCAAAATTGCTCAAAATCATCAACCGCTGGATATGGTGCGCGTAACCGCTACCTTCGACTTGAGTTAAAACTTGGCGCAAACAGTTCATATCTGTTTTACTAGCGTCCCAAAAAAACTCCGGCAGCGGCTGAGTGTGGTTGAACCAATTATTCTCAAAATAATCAGCATCCACGTAAAAATACATACCGCGAATGTATTCTCGCCAGCCCAGAATTTGGCGGATAAAACCTTCGACGCCGTTTAAATTTAAGTTTTTTTCTAGGTAGGCTGTTTCAGCCGCTTGAATAACTTCTAAAGGATGCAGCAAGCCAATATTGAGATATGGAGAAAGTAAAGAATGCCACATTGTTTCCTCCCCCGTTACCATCGCGTCTTGATAAGGGCCAAAAGCGGGGAGACACTGTTCGATGAAATGATCTAATACTTGCAGTGCTTGCTCTCGTGTAACTCCCCAGCGAAAAGGTTCAATCTTGCCGTAAATTGGGAAAGATAGAGATTTAACTTGTGCGATAACTTCTTGAGTTATGGCGTCTGGTTCAAACCAGAGAGGTTTCGGTGTATCCAGTTTTCCTTTTGGTGGCTGACGATTTTCTTTGTCAAAATTCCACTTCCCTCCCACAGGTTTATTGCTGCTATCCATTAAAACTTGAAAACGTTGGCGGCTTGTTCGATAGAAGTCTTCCATTAACAAACGTTTTCGGCTTGAAGCCCAATCTTTGAATTCTGTTTCTGTCCAGAGGAAGTGATTGTTGGAAATTAGGGTTATTTGACAGGGAAGTTGCAAGTTTTGAACAAGCTGTAAAAAAGGTCGATCGTTCGGAGCCATCACCCGCACTTCGGTGATATTGTAAGCTTGTATCCAAGCTTTGAGAGGTGCTTCAAATTCCTCCGATTGTGTGTAAGTAACTTCTTGCCATCCACCGCCGCGCAATTCTTTAGCGAAGTGCCGCATTGCCGACCAAATTAATACTAATTTTTGTTGGTGGTAGCGCCGCTGCTGAACGTGCTGCCAAGATTCAATTAAAATTATCGGTAGGGAGGATTTATCATCTGTGCGGTTTAGAGCAGCTTGATTCTGCCACAGTTGATCGCCTAATATCCAAACGCCAACAGTCATTTTACTTTTTTTAGCGAAACTTATTTTTTACTTTTCATGAGGCATGGTGGTCTAGTCAAGAAACTTAATTTATTGACTACTCACAACTCATATTTCTTCAGGTTGTCCTGAAAACTTACTAGAGCATAACATTGATTTCCAAAGATAAGGACACCGACCAGCAAATTTAAATTTTATGTCAGTGTATCCTTCAGATATTAATAACTTTGTCAGCGTCTCTACTGAAAAAAATTTAATGTGACCGTTATCCCAAAGAACTGTAAAATGTTTATCTAGTTTGCCAGAAATCGCTAAAGCAATATTTTTTAAATAGCCGTGATAGGGGGTGGAAATAATTAGTCTTCCTCCCGGCTTGAGGCATCTTTTTGCAGTTCTTGCTAGTTCTTTAGGATAAAGCAAGTGTTCGATTACTTCAATAGCTAAGACAACATCAAATGAGTTCAGAATATCGATATCTGGAAGGTCGTAAATATCTGCTTGGATAAACTGACAATCGGGGAAACTTTGACTGGAGATGGCAATTCCGGGCGCAGAAGTGTCAACGCCGACAACTTCGCAGCCGTGCTCTGCGATAACGTGACTGAGGCTGCCATTGCCGCAGCCGAGATCCAAAACTCGGAGTTTTGTCTCGCTCGTCTGCTGAAGTGTCGCCAGCATTTCTAATAGGGGAGATATCAAATAAGCGTGATGATATCTCGGACGGTTGTTTGTGTAATAATACGTATAATTGGTAAAGTGTTTTTTCATCGATTAAGCTATGGAGATTATTGCCGAGACCGCGAATTTACGGAGCGTGGGTGCACTGTTTGGGCCAAGGTTCCCCACATTAGGGTTGGTCAGAGTCGATCGGCAGCTCGATCGTCTCATTCTTTTTGTTTGACAGGTGAATTATTGTCACTGAATCAATCGGATGGCAAAAGAAATCTTTGACAGGGTGCCAAATCTCGCATCGCCCCTCTCTGGCCCATCTCTCGAAGGCATTGGGAAAGAAAAAGTCCGATCAAGCAGAATTCTCTCTGTGCACTAGCCGGAAACCGAACTTTTTGCCTGTTAATTGGGGGCGAGTGCATCTATGCGATTCTAGCTTCAAGCCACTGCGGTATGTCCACCCGACGCTTTTTCTAGCCTGAAAAATGGGCCCCTGGGCGATCGGGTGCCAGTCGCTCCGAGAATTGAGAAGGGAAGTGTGACCGAAATCACAAGCATTGGCGAAACCAATTGCTGAGCATCTTTGGGTTCACACACTTAGAATCGAGATTACTACAGTGGCTTCTATAATTGTGTTTAAATGTTGTTCTGAAGCTGTGTTGTCCAGTCAGCAGAGCCCCCTAGACAGATTCATGCTTTCGGTCTGGTTTATTTCACTTTAATGGTCGCTGTTGGGTGTTGCACCTTAATTTAGATATTTCCTATGGTTAAGTTAGGTCAATCCTCCTTTCGCCGTATTTTACTGTCGCGGATTTTGTTGCTCAGCGTACCTGTTCTACTGGTGGGGGAGTATGTTACCTATCGCAAGGCACGCTCGACGCTTCTGGAAACTGCTCGTCAAAACTTGACAGAAAGTGCAGTCAGAAAAGCAGACACTATTGAACAGTGGGCGAAATCGCTGAAGTCGAATCTGATCGGCGCTTCGGAAAGCTCGATGTTGCAGTCGGTAGATCCGAAGGATTATCAAAAGTTTATCGCCCAATTAGGGCAGCGCTTGCCAGCGCAAGTTGATTGCTTGCAATTGACTAATTTAAAGACAAATCAAGTGATAGCAAGCACTTGCGGGCAACAGCCGATTCAGTCGTTGCCGGCAAAATTTTGGGCACCAGTACAGCAGCAGCAAACGCTGCTGGACGACAAGAGCGTTTACATCAGTCTGTCCTTACCTCCGCAGCGACAGGGGACAGCAAACGATCAGAAGGTGGCTTTGGGGGCTGAGGATTTTCCCGATGCGGGTAAAGAAGGCTCCGATAGCCAAGCGAGTTTGGTGTTGAGCGCTCCTGTTTACATTCGTCGGGGCAAGACCCTGCAGTTGAGTTATGCTTTGAGTTTGCAGTCGGCCTTGCCTGTGCAAACCAGCGCTCCCAAGGGTTCTCTAGCCGGCTATACGGTGGCGATCGACCAAGATGGGACGATTTTGGCGCATCCGAATATCAACCGCGTGGGTGGCAATATCGCCCAAGAGGCAGATGCCGATAGACTAAAAAGTATTGTCAGAAGGGCGATCGCCGGGGGAACAGCTTTTCTCCACCTATTTTCCTTTGAAAGAAATGGTGTAGAGTTGCTAGCAGGATACGCCGCTATCCCGAGTCCTTCAACTACACAGGAGAACAGCAAGTGGATTATTTTAGCTGTCTCTCGTTTAGATTACGCTCTGTCAGGTTTGGAAGAAATTCAGCAAGTTTTATTTAATTTAATTGTAGGTTTGGTTGCTGCTAGTATCATCGCGACTTTATATCTGTCTCGCGACTTGGCGCGTCCTGTGGAAAAACTGAGAGACTACGCGATGAAAGTAGATACGGAAGCGTCGCAGACAGTGCCCCAAGATTTCCAAATTAGGGAATTTAATCAACTATCAGAAGCACTCAACAGCATGGTGCAGCGCCTTAGATCCTGGGCCAGAGAATTGGAAGTCGCAACCAAAGAAGCGCAAGTTGCGAATCAATTAAAAAATGAATTTTTGGGGAATATTTCTCACGAATTGAGAACGCCGCTCAACGGGATTATTGGTTTTATTCAAATTGTGCGGGACGGCTACTGCGATGACCGAGATGAAGAAATGGAATTTTTACAGCGGGCCCACGACTCGTCAATGCAATTGCTCAATATTATTAATGATATTTTGGACATTGCTAAAATAGAATCCGGTACTTTCTCCATGATGTTAGAAGTAGTGGACATTACCCAGGTACTTGAAGACGCGATTGATTTGCAAGCGGCTCAAATTGAGGAAAAAGGCTTGAAGTTAAGTTTGCCAGCTCCTCATGATCCGATTATTGTTCATGCCGATCCAGAGAAGCTAAAACAGGTGTTTTTAAATGTTTTGAGCAATGCCGTTAAGTTTACAGAGTCGGGCAGCATTAATATATCTGTGCGGCTAGAATCGAGGACTAATTCTGGTAGTTTTAACGGCAGTGCTGAAAATACGACGGGCCCCAGCGGTCAAAGCGATTGGGTGGTGGTGACAATTAAAGATACGGGAATTGGTATCGATCCCGAACACCAGCAGAAATTGTTTCAACCTTTTGTGATGGCTGATGGTTCTACAACTCGCAGGTTTGGCGGTAACGGTTTAGGCTTGGCTATCTCGCGAAGGATAATGGAATCTATGATCGGAAGCATTACCCTGCACAGCGCGGGCGTGAATCAAGGTACTACAGTGATGATTTCTTTGCCTGTCAATCAGCAGTCAAGTTTTTATTTTCACAGCCCGGACTTAGTAATGGAAAAGGGAAATTTCAAAAGTTGAGGAGTGATTTTCCCACTCTAAAATCTAAAATGGTATTAGGGGCTGTCCGCCGAGTTCGAGGGATTTGCTCAAAGTGCTGAGAATGCGGATTAATTCGACGGAGGCCGCGCCCGAAGAGGTAAGACAGGGGGTATTTGTTTGCACGCAATTGAGGAAGCGATCGCACACTCGCCTCAGCGGTTCTACTTGTTCTAAACTCAACACTTCGCGGTGTCTGAGGCTTGTTGGCTGCGGCGCGATCCTCTTCGTTGGCGTAGCCCCCGTAGGGGCGGGCTTCGCTAACGCACTTTCAAAAGAGTTATTCTCTTCGCCTCCCCAATTGGGATTGCCGCGCTGCACAATCAGGGAAGTTTCTGGCGACATTTCATCAAAAATCAAGGTTCCCAAACTGCCAACAACTGTTAAGCGCCGTTGTTTGTCGGGATTTAGCCAGCACAGGTGAATAAATGCTTGAAATCCGTCGGGATAGGTGAGCGTTACCCAAACTAAATCTGCTAGTTTTTCTGCAGGATTAGTAGTCAGCAGTGAAGGAGAAAATTGATTTTTAATTTCTGCTGCTTCTTGATTTATTCCTTCTGCCCTATTCCTTCTTCCGACTTCCCTCGGACTGACATCCGTTACATCCGTTACATCCGTTACAGAATCCGTTGCCGAACTTCCTTCTTCCTTCTTCCCTATTCCTTCTTCCTTCGGAAATACAGTGCCGATCGCCCTTACTTCAATTGGCGTTTGTTGCAGCCAAGTATTGAAAATAGCGATATCGTGAATGGCCAAGTCCCAAAGGGCATCAACGTCATGGCGAACCGGTTCAAAATGGGTGCGCTGGGCGTAACCGTAGCGCAATTTTCCGAGTTGATGCTGTTGAATAATTCTTTGGCCTCGATCGACTGCTGGATGAAACAGATAAGTGTGGTCAACGAAGAGTTGCCGCTGCTGTTTTTCAGCTAATTGACAGAGTTCTATTGCTTCAGTGAGGTTGAGGGCGAGGGGTTTTTCTGCTAAGACGTGGTAGCCTTGTTTCAGCGCTGCTGCTGCGAGGGTGTAGTGTGTGGAAGCTGGAGTAGCGATCGCCACAGCTTGCAGTCCCGGCAAGGCTTGCACTTGAGACCAATCGGTAGCTAGAATCACTGAGGCATCAAGATTAAACTGTTTTTGAACGGCCGCCAATGAATCTCGATTCGGGTCTACCACCGCTAAAACTTGGCTATTGGGATGTTCGAGAAAGTTGCGAATTAGGTTAACTCCCCAGCGACCGGCACCCAATACAGCTATTCCGATTTTCATTAATTATAATTTTAAAAATCGCACAGTAATTATAGCATATTTTGTTATTATTATCTATGTTTTAACTCAGAAAAATCACTGTTGACTGTTGAATGTTGGCAGTAGTTATTGGTTATTGCTTATTGGTTATTGGTAGCAGCTAAGAAATAACCAATAACTGATAACACCAGTCAATCGATTTTAGATTTTAGATTTTAGATTTTAGATTTTAGATTTTAGAATTGAAGCATTGACCCCACGGAGAAATCCGGGGGGCAAGTTTCATCGGATACAGGTTTTTTATTTCTGGACGGATGAATCCGGGGGCTTGCATCCTGGATGCTTTCGGTCAAAAGTAAACTGACTACGGACTACCAACTAATTTATTGAAAGCTGCCTGAGCCGCTGCTTGCTCGGCAGCTTTGATCGATCGACCTTTTCCCTCTGCTACCAACTTTCCCTGAATGAGAACTTCTGCAGTAAAACGATCCTCCCCGCCCTGCACTGTCCCAGTTTCTTGCACGCTATATTTGGGCAAAGTTTTGTATTTGCCTTGAGTCAACTCTTGGAGAGCAGCTTTGTAGTTTTGGCGGGCAGGATCGCTGCGGATTTCCGTCGCTAGGCGTTGAAAGTGAGAATCTAGCCAAGGTCGAATTAATTCTAAGCTCTGGGTACTCAAATAAAGTGCAGCCAGTACCGCTTCCAAAGCATCGGCCAGTCGGGGTTCAGCGCCTGTTTTGTCCGAGGCGGCGCTGCTGGAAACAATTAAATAGCGATCGAACCCGTAACTTTCAGCGATTTTAGCAAGAATGCGATCGCTCACCAAGATCGATCGAATAGCAGCAAATTCCCCCACTGTACAGTCAGGATAAACCTCAAACAACAATTCCGACGCAGCCAGCCGCACAACTGCATCTCCGACAAACTCTAGTTGCTCGTAATTTGCCTTAGCTGACGCGCTCGCATGAGTCAAAGCTAAATCGAGGAGATGCCATTTGATCGAAGCATTCTTCGTCAGTCCCAATTTTTCAATTAATGTTTCAAGTTGCTTTTGGCGAGCCGGATAAATCATACCATTTTAGATTTTAGATTTTAGATTTTAAAAGTGGGAATCACAGATTACTATCCGGGTTTCTAGCTTGTCAAAAGTTGCATTATTTTTTTAAACTTGTCTCAGATTCATATTAATAAAAAAAATTACTTCAAACACCAAATATTCATCCGGGTGCTTATGGTGCACCTTACCCAAAATCTTCCTCCGGGTGTGCACTGCACACCTTTCCCCACATAAAACAGGGCGAAAGGATTGATTTACCTGATTTCCAAGCGGTAATTTTAATTAAATGGGGGGGGGAAAAAGTCGGACATAAGCCGGGTTCTGTTCTCTCAACTGCAAGCAGTTTTCGAGGGCAGTTATCTATCTGGGACGCCTGTTACCAGACGCCTCAAGCGGTACCAAAAAACGGAACTGGTAAAAAACCAACCATAGTCCCTCCGACCTTGCTCCCAACTGGGGTTTACCGAGCCAGCACCTCTCGATGCTGCTGGTGCGCTCTTACCGCACCTTTGCACCCTTACCAAATTAGTGGTTGCTTCCCAGTCAAAAATCCTCAGTTACTTACTAATGACCAATGACTGCTGACTAATGACTAATTGGCGGTATCTTTCTGTGGCACTATCCTCACGATCGCTCGCACTGGGCGTTACCCAGCAAGTTTGGTTTTTCGGGAGCCCGGACTTTCCTCAGACAAGCTTTCGCTAATCCGCAACCGCCTGCGCCTACTTTTTCCCCAGATTTATTGTACGCGATCGTTCGTCAATCAATTTGGGATTTGAGATTGAATATTTTAACTTGTCGCCCACTTAATTTGGACATTTGTGTTTATTCAAACTCTTGTACGGTCGGCCCGAAAGCCCGCCCAACAATTAAATTTCCCTGCAAATCCCCTTAAATTCACTCACGGATGAATCAGGGGGCACAAAAGTTGGGAATTATGATGCAAGGATTTATGGCACGGATTCCACTAGGGGCAGGAAACCTTTTTACCTAACATAATTTTTAATTATTCAATCTTCAATCCCAAATCTCAAATCTTCAATTCAGTTACTTTAACGAGTCATCTTTGATAGTAGAAAAATTATCAAACCAGCCACGCCGCCAGAAGAAGTAAACTAAACCAGAGGCGATCGCTAGCATAATTGCCCAACAAAGCGGATAGCCAAAATACCAATTTAGTTCCGGCATATTCCAGGGCGATTTCTCTGTATTGAAATTCATCCCGTATACTCCCGCCACAAAAGTTAGAGGAATAAATATACTCGAAATCACCGTCAGCAACTTCATGATTTCATTCATTTTATTACCAACCGAAGACAAGTAAACATCCATCAAACCCGAAGACAACTCTCGATAGGTTTCCACCATATCCATCACCTGCACCGTGTGATCGTAACAGTCGCGCAGGTAAATTCGCACATCTGGACTAATCAAATCACTGCTATCTCGAATCAAAACATTAATTGCATCGCGCTGTGGCCAAATGGCGCGGCGCAGCGTCAGCAATTCTCGCCGGATTTTATAGATTTTTTCCAGGGTTTTGCGGGTGGGGTTTAGCACCACTTCATCCTCTAGTTCTTCAATGCGCTCTCCGTAAACTTCTAATACAGGGAAAAATCCATCTATAATCGAATCTAACAGAGTATAAGCCAGATAATCGGCTCCGTGTTTGCGAATCATTCCTTGTCCTTTACGAATGCGATCGCGCACGGGTTCAAAACAATCATAGTCCGGTTCTTCCTGAACAGTTAACAGGTAATGTTTCCCCAAAATCAAACTAACTTGTTCTTTATGAAAATTCTCTGAATTCGGCTTAAGTATCACCATCCAGGCAATAATTAAAAGGTGATTTTCGTAATCTACCACTTTCGGTCGCTGGGGAACATTAACCACATCTTCTTGAGCCATAAGATGCAAATTAAACACTTTACCCATGTGGCGCCAAGTTTCTTTGTTTCCTAACCCCAACATATCAACCCAAGAAACAGATGCTGTATCTAAATACGCAGCAGCTTCTCGAGGATTTGCCAATTTGGCGCGAGTTGCGGCTGTTTCGCAATAGTCAATTAATACAATCTCCGGAGGCGGCGCATCTGGTTCTAAGTCGAGAGTTCCCGGCGGAGCCCCCTGATCGTCATAAAAATAGTCAACGTAGGAATCATCATCATCCTCATCATCTTTAATTGGTTTGGTAACTGCACTAGAAGTATGTATGTTTTTGTATACCATGCTAATATTCCTGACTTTTAGAACCTTTAATTAGATTATCATTTTTATCGTGCAACTACTCATTACCAATGACTCATTACCTCTGCCGAATTGGAATCTCGATCGCAAATTCAGTTCCCTCTCCCGGCGCGGAAATGCACTGCAGCGTCCCTCCGTGTCTTTCCACCACAATCTGATAGGAGATAGACAGTCCCAAACCTGTACCTTTACCTACGGGTTTAGTAGTAAAAAACGGGTCAAATACCCGACATTTAACAGACTCTGCCATGCCATACCCGTTATCGGAAATTACGATCGCAACCCGATTATTCTCCAGCAACTCCGTGCGAATCCGAATCCACGGCAATGTGTCGCAACTTACAGGTAAACTAGCAAAATCTTGCCCTTCCTCTTCCGAATAACTCGCTAATTCCAACTTCCTATTCCTGACATTCGCTAAAGCATCAATAGCATTATTTAAAATATTCATAAACACTTGATTCAACTGTCCAACGTAGCACTGTATCGGCGGCAAGATTCCATATTCTTTAACTATTTCAATCTGGCGATTTCTGCCATTTTCTTTAATTTTGTGTTGCAAAATCAACAGAGCACTGTCTATGCCTTCGTGGATATCAACACGCTTGATATCTGATTCTTCCAGCCGGGAAAAGTTGCGTAAAGACAGAACAATTTGGCGAATGCGCTCGGCTCCGGTTTGAATTGAAGTCAGCAGATGCGGGAAATCCTCTTTCATGAATTCCAGTTCTATTTCTTCTGCCAAATTTTGGATAACAGCAACAGGTTCCGGGTAGTGTGCGTGATACAAACTGCACAGTTCCAGCAAGTTTTTTGCATACTCACTAGCGTAAGTGATATTACCATAAATAAAACTGACAGGATTATTGATTTCGTGAGCAATTCCCGCCACTAGCTGTCCCAAACCCGACATTTTTTCCGCTTGAATTAGTTGAGCTTGAGTCCTGCCTAATTGTTTCAATGTTTGCTCTAGCTGGCGATTTTTATGTTTTAATTGAGCTTCGGCTTGTTTGCGCTTGGTAATATTGCGGGCTAGAATAATAATTTGATCGGAATTAAAAGGCAACAGTCTGGCTTCATAAGTTTTTTCTTCTTCCGACAGGGAAAGCGAATATTCTATGTCGATCGAATTTCTTGTTTCGGAAATTTCAAAGATTGCTTGGGCCAATTGGCAGGCGACATTGGGTGGCAATATGTCTGTCATTCGTTGGCCGAT
Organism: Microcoleus sp. AT3-D2; assembly: GCF_036705715.1. Taxonomy (NCBI): domain Bacteria; kingdom Bacillati; phylum Cyanobacteriota; class Cyanophyceae; order Oscillatoriales; family Microcoleaceae; genus Microcoleus; species Microcoleus sp. AT3-D2. The sequence continues at coordinate 14,265 of NZ_JAUBVE010000041.1, forward strand.
AAAATGTTCAGGAGGTACGTATAAACTCGAAGAAGTTCCTGACAAATAATCCACGATTATACCGTCAGCATCTAGTCGAAAATACAAATCAGGCAAAGCGCGAAAAACTGCTTCTAACTCTAACGTTTTTTGGCGCAATGCTTCCTCAGCGTAGTAGCGATCGCTAATATCAAAAATCACCCCATCTAAATAGCAAACGTTTCCTTCTGCGTCGAACACAGGAGAACCTTTATCCCACACCCATTTAACCGTACCGTCTGCTGCTAGCAAGCGATATTCTAAGTTATAAGACTCTTTCTTTTCTATACCTTGCCGAATAGTTGCTTCTACTTTTGCCAAATCTTCCGGGTAAATAATGCTGGCAAAAGTCCGACCTCTCCTGTCCAAAACCCAAATAAAATCTGCCGCAGGGTAGCCAGTTAATAAGTAAACGGCATCGCTAATAAAATTAGTCGAAAAATCGCACCTCCAGCGATAAACCACTCCGGGAATATTAGCTACCAAAGACCTAAATCTTAATTCACTTCTACGCAAAGCTGCTTCCGATTCATGTCGTTCGGTAATATCGTGAGCGAAAGCTAGCACTGCAAATACATTACCTTCAGCGTCGCGCAGGGGAAGTTTTTGGGTATCAAAAATATGTACTGAACCGTCAGCAATAGTTGCCGGATCGCAGGGATTGTGGATGATGTCGCCGGCCAGTACAGCAGAGTCGTCTGTGCGGAAGCCTCGGATATTTTTGGCGAAGTTCCCAAACACGAGATCTTCGGAGAATCCTAATTCTAAATCGGATTTGCCAATTATTTCTTCGACTGTTTTGCCGATCGCTTGAGCGAAACTCCTGTTTGCCAAAATACACCGAAATTTTTTGTCTTTGGCAAAAATCCAGTCGCTGGTTTTGTCTATTACTGTACGCAGGAGTTGTTCGGAACGTTCGGTTTTTTCCAAAGACGCCTGCAGTTCTAGTTCTAGGCACTTGCGAGCAGTAATGTTTTCAAAAGCAACACCGACGCAGTTGTTGGGTAATGGAAAAGCTTTAATAGAAAAAGCGCGAGTTATTCTGCCGCCTTCATCGCAGTCAATATCTTCAACTTCTACGGCTTTCTGGGTGCGAATTACCGAAGCAAATGCTTGAGGAATGTTTTTCGATCGCAGGTGGGGAAAAATCTCGTCGATTGTCATTCCCAAAACATCAGCCATTTCTAATCCGGTAAATAGGGTAGCTGCAGGATTGGAGGCGATCGCCCTGAGAGTGCTGTCATCGTCTATATTTTCTAAATGGTAGACGTACAAACCAATTTGCATATTCTCGACAATTTGGTCGTAGAGGCGCACGCTTTCGTCTACCTGCCTGCGTTCGGTAATATCTTCAGTAATCCCCAAAACGTACTGAGGACGGCCTGCGGCGTCGAGAATTGGCACTTTGCGGGTGTGCAGTATTCTCATACCTTTGTGGCGAGTTTGGATCGGCTCTTCGCCTATGTCTTTAACAGTAGATTGGTTGTGTTCACCAGTCAATATTTCCCTGTCTTGAGCAGTAAAAACATCAGCTTGTTCTTTGGGGTAAATATCGTAGTCATTTTTGCCGATCGCCTCTTGAGAGGTAACACCTGCGATCGTTTCTCCCGCTTTATTCCACAGCACAAATTTTAGCGAAGAAGCATCTTTAGCAAAAACTCCCACCGGCAGATTTTCTACTACGGAATTGAGGAAACCTCTAGCTGATTTTAATTCAGCTTCTGCACGCTTGCGTTCAATGCCTAAAGCAATCACATCCGCCACCGATGCTAAAGTTTCCTGAAAGGGTGCTGTCAGCGGCTGGCGGCTGATAATTACCATGACTCCCACCCGCCGTTCTTCGACTATCAAAGGGTAGCCGGCGAAGGTGAGAATTTGCTTGGGGATTGGGCAATTTGTCGGTTTTTCACTGGTGTTGATAATTGCTACTTCGGAACTTTGCGCCTCTGTTGCTTTTGCGGATTCTTCCTCTGGAAGTCCAAAATTGTTCAGTTCAAATCCGCAGTCAAATTCCGGTTTTTGCTGTTTGGCGATGGAGTTAACCTTACTTTCAATAAACCTAGCCCGATCGTCTGTGCGACTGTATATTCCCGAGGCTGCTTGCAATTCCCAAAGATTATGTTGAGAGTTGAAATTCCAAATTTCAGCCGAAGCGACATCGAGATTTCGCACCATTGCCTCGCAGCAGGGAAGCAGGATATCTTGAGGGTGTCGGGTGAGGGCAATACCCACATCGGCTACCATTGCTGTGAGGCGAGAAGCTTGGGCTTTTTCTGCTTCCAACCGTTTGCGATCGGTGATATCTTCCACCAGAGAAAGCACGGTAAAAGTGTCGCCGCTGCGAATAATTGAGTTGAACCAGCGACACCAAATTACCTGTCCGCTTTTAGTATAGTTGCGGTTAATTGAAGTATTGCCGTTGCCAGTGGCTAGTTCAAGTTCGATCGCGCTTACAGTTTCTCTATCTTCTTCGCAAACCAAATCTAAATCGCCAAACTGCTTGCCCATCATATCATCGGCTGTCCAGCCAAAGATTTCCTCGGCACGTTTCGACCACTGAACGATCCGAAAATCTTCATCCCAGCCCACCATTGCCAGGGGACTGTTAGCTGCATTCAACCACAATAAATGGTTCGATCGGCGCAACTGTTGAGTTTTCTGCTGCTGCCAGCGGTAATGCCTGGTGATATCTCTACCGACGCCCAAAACCCGCATCTGCTTGCTAGAGGCATCCACCGCTGGCGTGTAAGCAGTTTCGTAAATTTTAATCCCGCCGTCTGCCGTCGTCACCTCATGAATTGCCAGCCGTTTTTCCCCGGTAATAAATACTTGTTGCAGGCAAGAATCAATCTGCGAGATTATATTTTTGACAGCAGCATTATTGGGATATAATTTTAATAATTCCTGATTAGTTTTGTTGACTATTTCAGCAGGCTCCAATCCCATCCAAGCAGCAGCGACAGGATTGATCGATAGGTAATTTTGCTGTCGATCGCACTCTAGGAAAGCATCAACAGAGTTAGAGAAAAAAGACTGAAACGAGTTGATAACTTCCTGCATGGGTATTTTTTCATGAGAAAAGCTTAGTATTATGGAAACCTCGTGTCTAAAGATCGATCGAGGAAACACTCATTAGGCAGTTTTCACCGCCTTGAATATTGATTATTGCTACACAGCGCTACTTGGTCACTTGGTACTTTTATGATCTACTTTCCACGGAACAATTACCGTTTCAAATATTTCACCCGCGATCTCATAGCAGCTTGAGCTACACCCATATTTTTGATAACCTAATCAGTTAAGACGATAGCTAGTCAACTATGTCTTTTGATTAGGGCATAAAGCCCCATCTCTTCCGAGCGGGGTGCTGACTTGCTTAAGCTCTAATATTTTCCTAAAATTAGTTTAACCCACTCAAATCTTTTTGGGCACTTTACTGCTGCGTTTCCCGGTGCAATTTTCGGCGCTGTTCCCTATAATACAAAAATTTTAAAGAAATAGTATTTTTGGGAAGATAGCTTAATAACAGCAGATGGTCTTTTTTTAAACCAGACCCAGCGGATACAAAAGCGAGATCGAGAGAGGGGGACACGGGGAGGTGGGCAGAGGTTAATCCACAACCTTCGAGAAAAATGCTTAAGAAATGCCCGACAGCTTACCGATTTCCAATTCCCAATTCCCAATTCCCAATTCCCAATTCCCGATTCGCAATTCCCAATTCGGTAATCTGAAAGCGGTTTGGCAGTACGCGAAGCAAAGAACGCAAGCCGTGCAAAGCCATGTAACATAAAGATTGCGATATTTTTCTATGTAATATGGAACTATTAGATACCTTGATTGTGGGTGCGGGTATTAGCGGTTTGAGTTTGGCGCACGCACTTCAAAAGGAAGCAACGAGTGCATCCTCGCTGAAGATTTTAGTCACTGAGAGTCAGGGACGTGTGGGCGGGAACATCACCACTGTGACAGCCGAAGGGTTTCTCTGGGAGGAGGGCCCGAACAGTTTTTCGCCGACGCCAGAATTGATGAAGTTGGCTGTGGATGTGGGATTGAAGCAAGAGTTGATTTTTGCCGATCGCAAATTGCCTCGTTATGTTTATTGGCAAAAAAAGCTGCAACCGGTGCCGATGACTCCACCGGCGATGATTCAGTCTCAGTTGCTGAGTTTTCCGGGGAAACTGCGGGCGTTGTTCGGGGCTTTGGGCTTTGTCGGGCCGGCAATGGGCGCTGGACTTTCGCAGCAGCGTGACGAGGAAACTGTTTCTCAATTTTTCCGCCGTCATCTGGGGACGGAAGTGATGCAGCGGTTGGTGGAACCTTTTGTTTCTGGAGTTTATGCCGGCGATCCGCAACAACTTAGCGCGGCGGCGGCTTTTGGGCGGGTAGCAAAGATGGCTGATGTGGGTGGCGGGCTGGTGGCGGGGGCGCTGCTTTCTGCTAAAAACAGACCGAAGAAAATCCCTGCAGACCCGAATGTTCCTAAGACTAGGCCGGGGGAGTTGGGTTCGTTCAAACAGGGGTTGAAGGCTTTGCCAGAGGCGATCGCTGCTAAATTGGGCGATCGAGTGAAACTCAACTGGCATCTGACTCGCCTCGATCGTACAGAACGCGAAACTTACATTGCTGTATTCTCGACGCCCGACGGACAACAGGAAGTTGAGGCGCGCACCGTGGTTTTGACAACGCCGGCTTATGTTACAGCCGATTTGTTGCAGTCTCTGCAACCAGAAGTTAGCAGCGCTTTACAAGCTTTTACTTATCCTACGGTTGCCTGCGTTGTCTTAGCATATCCGCAGTCTGATGTCAAGGGTAAATTAGTAGGTTTTGGAAATTTAATTCCGAGGGGGCAGGGAATTCGCACTCTGGGGACGATTTGGACATCAAGTTTATTTGCCGATCGCGCGCCTGCAGGGTGGCAAACTCTCAGCAGTTACATCGGCGGGGCTACTGATTCGGAAATTGGCAATCTCGACTCAGAAGAAATCGTTCGGGAGGTGCACCGAGATTTGTCTCGGATTTTGCTGAAACCAGATGTGCCACAGCCCAAAGTTTTAGCAGTGAATGTGTGGAAGCGGGCGATTCCTCAATACAATTTGGGGCATTTTGATCGCCTGCAACAAATCGATGAGGGCTTAAAATCTTTGCCTGGGCTGTATTTGTGCAGCAACTACGTTGGCGGAGTGGCTTTGGGAGATTGCGTGCGAAGGGGTTTTGATCGTGCACGAGAAGTGGGCAAGTATTTGCAGAACAAACAATCAGATAGTTGATCGATCTGAATGATTGTGTGGGGAGGGCGGGTTTACACATATCGAGTATGTTAATCAGAGATATTGGTGAACCCGCACCTACAGCCTTCTGCCTTCATATCCGCTGCCCAATGCCGAATGTTACTAGGTTGTGGGCTCAAACTTGTAACCCACCCCCCTGACGGTTTGAATCATCGAAATTTGAGTGGCATCTGGTTCAATTTTGCGGCGAATTTGACCTATATGGACATCCACCACGCGATCGGCTCCTACATACTCGTAGTCCCACACTTCATGCAGCAATTCCGATCGCCTCCACACGCGCCCCGGTTTGCTGGCCAAACAGTACAGCAGGTCGAATTCTAAAGCAGTCAAAGCAACTATCTGACGGCCGAGAATTACCTCGCGGCGAACCGGATCTATTAGTAGCTCTCCAAAAGTAAGACTTTGTTGTTCCGCGGGAGTAACAATGCGTTTGCGCTTCAAAATTGCTGCAACGCGAGCTCCAATCTCTACAAGACTAAAAGGTTTAGTAATGTAGTCGTCAGCACCTTCGGCAAACCCTTTCATTTTGTCAGCTTCATCGGTTCGGGCAGTCAGCATCAACACAAACACGCCCGTGCGTCTTTGCATTTCTTGACACAGTTTGTAACCAGTTGTATCAGGTAAATTTACATCTAGAACTACTAAGTCAGGATTGAGTTGCTCAAATAATTCCAGACCAGTCTGACCGTCCTCGCCAGACTCAACTTGATAACCTTGCTGGCTCAAAAAACGGTGAATTAAATTTCGGATTGCCGGGTCGTCATCAACCACAAGGATTTTTACAGGGGCCATGACCACAAGTTTGCTTGAAGAATTAGGCAAGAATATTCAGCCATAATAATAGAAAACTGGATACAAATCTCGAAAACATTGAGCTTTTAATAGTTATAGCTCTATTTATAACCTACGCAAAATTTCAGGCAATAAATCTCCAGGAACTTTGGATAAGGCTAAATTTTGGCCTGGCAGCCCACATTCACTATAGAAAGCTCTAATCGTTTTGACAATATAGCTCAATGCTGTTTGCCGAGAATCAGCAGCTTGGGAGTTTGCCGCGGCTTGCAAGTTGAGTTTATCCCCATATGTTAACCCTTTGTCATTGAGATGTTGTCCCCATTCGGCACACACTTGCAACTGGTGGTGCAGTGCTGCTTCTAGATGGCTTGTCTGTGCGACTTTGTTAGCGGCGAAATTTGGGTCGGTGGCTAGTTGATAGTGGGCTAGTCCGAGATTGTTGCGGGCGGCCAAGGTGTCAAAAGTGAGTTGGGTTTGATAGATCTCTCCGGCGATATCCAGGGCGGCTTCGTAGGCGGTAATCGCCTGCTGCAATGATTCCATCCGCGCCTGTTTCTGCTGAAACTGGTTCGCCAAATGCCAATAAGCGGTACCGAGATTATTGTAAGTGGCGGCTGCTGCTGCGGGTACTAATTCTCTGGTGCGGTATTTCAATGCTTCGCGGTAGGCGGAAATCGCCCTGACTAGCAGGGATTCTGAGGGTTCGTGCTGGGCGAGGTTCCAGCAGGCGGTACCGAGGTTGTTTTGCACTCCGGCATAGTTGAGGGGTTCTCGTTCGGGACTGTAACAGGAGAGGGCTTGGGTGTAAGCTGCGATCGCGCTTTTGAGATATACGATCGGCTCACCATCTTGGGCTAAATTCCAGTATGCTGTCGCCAAATTATTCTGAGCAGCAGCGTACTGCTGAGGCTCCACGGCGGGGTCTAGATCCAGCAGCGCTTGTTGGTAAGCTGCAACTGCGTGTTGCAAGTTCTCTGTCTTGTCTCGATAGCGGGCTAAATCGGCCGAGGCGATTCCCAAATTTTTGTTTAATCTAACGCGGGTTTGGGGTACGGTTTCAGCATCTGTTCGGTTCAAACCTTCAAGGTAGAGGGCGATGCTGCGTTCAAGGCTGGATACCGGATCTGAGGCGTTATGCTGCGTGCGATCGCGCGATAGCATCCAGTAGAGAGTACCGAGATCGTTGAGCAAATCGGAAATTGGCGGTAGGCTGTGGGACTCCTGGGCGTACTGAGTTAAATTTTCTGTCAATTGGGCAATCAGCCGCGCGCATTCCTCAGTTAGTGGTTGATTTTGCTGCGAGTTGGTGTCAACGTCGAGATACGCAATCACTTGTTCGATCGCGCGAATGGCGATTGTCAGGTTTTGCTCTGAAACGTCTCCGCCCAGAATGCGATCGCGGTAGTAATTTCCCAAACCGTGATAAGCCAAAGCCAATGCTTCGGAACAACACTGATGTTCTTGCAGCAGTTCGATGTATTGCAGGGTTTGCAGTGGCAGAAAATTCTCCTCTGATGCGGGATTATTTTCCGCTTCCAAATCCTCAGAAGCCGCTGCTAGCACCAAATCTGCCAGTTGGACGGATTTAGAATCAGGCGCTGGGGACGGAGAATGGGAAATTGGAGATTGTTCGTCATCTGTCAATTGGACGGATTTAGAATCAGGCGCTGGGGACGGGGGATAGGAAATAGGGAATTGTTCATCGGGAATTGGGGATTGTCCAGACCAAGAAGATATTAAAAGTTGGTTGCCAAAGTCTCCGCTGTCCCGCAAGTTTCGCAAGTCTCCTGAGTTTCCGAAGTCCTCAAAGTGCCGGAAGTCTTCCTTAGCTGGAGTTGGTTCGCCTTCAAACTCAAATACTCCGGTTCGCCAGTGCCAAAATTCTGGGGCCGATTGCTCGATCGAGCTTAGCCAGGGCCGCGACACCCACAGCAACAGAGTAGACTCGCACATTTGCAGGTTTGCTTCGATGTCTCTCAAATAGCTCAGGAACGACCACTGCACGGCTGCTGACTGCCTGGTCAGGTGTTCTGCCCCAAGAATTTGAAATCCCGGCAAAGGGCTGTAGCTGCCCCTGTTTTGTGGCGGTGGGTGGTGGGTCAGCCATGCGGCGATCGAACCCCAAGGATTTGGATCGCTCAAGTCGAGTTCCAAACTGACAAATCGGGGGTAGTTGATCGGGGAGCGAGGATCTGAGCCTGCGCTCTCTGCGGCTAATTCTGTCTGCAAGCGGGCTGCCAGACAGTCCCGCAAGCACAAGTCGTCGCAGGCGGCAATAAAAATTTGACGGCGTAAATTGAGGTCGATCGCCTGTTTCAAGCGTTGGTAGATCAGCTTGTTCGAGCTAGAAACTTTTTGGGAAGGAATAGACATCAGGATCAGCCGATTTTAGATTTTAGATTTTAGGTTTTAGGTTTTAGATTTTTGGATTGTAGATTGTAGAGTTGAGAGTTGAGAGTTGAAATCTCGATCGCTCATAACTCACAACTAAGCCCCGAAGGCAGTCAATCGATTTTAGATTTTAGATTTTAGATTTTAGATTGAAGCCTTGACCCCACGGATAAATTTGGGGGCTCCTTTATCGGATACAGGTTTTTTATTTCTGGACGGATGAATCCGGGGGCTTGTATCCTGGATGCTTGATTGTCAATCGCACCGATGATGACTAAAGGATTGTAGATTTTCAATTGGCAATTTTATGTGGGTGGCGAACCAGTGTGATTAAGTGCAACCCAAGTCCCTGAACCCGACAGCCAAGAGGAAAACACCAAATTTATGCTTGTCTTATTTAGCTTTCCAGCTCGCTTGGCACGCTTCAGGATTGTCGCAACTACCTGCTTTTATTGAAACACAAAAACCATGTTTCCTTGGGAAAGGAAAACATGGTTTCTCGAAGGATTATTTAAAATTGCGATTTGAAGCAGCTTTGAGTCTCAGGCCAGTTTTCAGACGGAGGCAGCCACGTACACCAAACCGGCGACTAACATGGCTGCTGCAATACCCATGATGATGTAGTTGCGTTGCTGATTTTTGTTGGGAGGTACGGCTTCATACACCTTCGGCTCTTTAGCAAAGTTGTTCAGGCGTCCATCGTCATCTTTGATGTAAGGCATCAGTCACAATCCTTAATATTTTTGATGTTTACAACTCTACCAAAAAAGCGCCCAGGAAAATTCAGGAATTTATTTGGACGTGACAGTGCCTGTTTGGGGAGAAGAGGCGATCGCGTAATCTTTGATCGGCATTCTGCCTGCTAAGTACGCCATCCGCCCCGCTTCTGCTGCCATGGACATTGCTTTTGCCATTGCCGGGGAATTTTGGGCATTGGCGATCGCGGAATTAATCAACAGTGCATCGGCTCCCATTTCCATTGCTCGGGCTGCTTCGCTGGGCGTTCCGATCCCCGCATCCACTACCACCGGAACATTTACGGTGTCAATAATTATTTGAATGTTGGCCGCATTATTGATCCCTTGCCCGGAACCGATGGGCGAACCTAAAGGCATGACTGTCGCACAACCGACTTCTTCGAGGCGTTTTGCCAGCAAGGGATCGGCATTGATGTAGGGCAAAACGGCAAAACCTTCTTTAACTAATTGTTCTGCAGCTTCCAAAGTGCCGATCGGATCTGGCAGCAAATATTTAGCATCAGGAATCACTTCTAATTTGACAAAATTATTGTCTTCTTGCCCTAAAAGTTTCGCCATTTCCCGACCTAAACGAGCTACTCTAATTGCCTCATCCGCAGTTTGACAACCGGCAGTATTTGGCAGCATCCAAATTTTAGTCCAATCGAGAGCCTCTGCTAATCCTTCATGCCCCGGAGCATTTGTTTGCACTCGCCGCACAGCTACAGTCACAATTTCGCACCTGCTAGCGTTGACACTTTGCTGCATTTCTGCAATGCTGCGATATTTTCCCGTCCCCGTCATCAAGCGAGAATGAAAAGTTTTACCGGCAATAACCAGAGGTTGATCGGAGATAGTTAGGGGTGGCGCTATGTGCCCGTGTTTTGGGTCTCCAAAAATAGCATATTCTAGCCCCTTTTCCCATTCTTCTCTGCCTCCGAGCATATTTTCTAGCAGCCAACCTTCTTTATTGGTTAGTTCGTCCCGAGTTACTGCGTAGAGGATCTCTCCAACAATAATCAATCTTGCATCCCGCGGCATATTATTTTTTATACCGTTATTTACGATTTCTTCAAATTCTTGAAAAACGCTGCCCATTTTCCCATTCCTCTCTAGTAATTTTTAGAACAGATTGGTTGTTGAAAACCAAAATGATAGTTTGCATGAGATGCTTAACATCCCAATATATGGCTTGCCTGATGCCTTCGTCTATCTCTCGAATGTCGTAAACTTCTATATTTACGTGAAAAATGACTGCATTTGCACTTTGATTTTTGGCTTTTCCAAACCCTTCTTGTACTCTATTTTTTAAATTACTCGACTCTTTTGTTAATTCCTTAAATTCGCAAATTTGACCGTCAATCTCAGCATCTGGGGTTTTCGTTCCAGACGGTGCTTGCTCGCTCAAAAGTCTAACTCTCTTTCCCATTTTAGCCAAAACTTCAGCGACAAAACTTTCGGAATTATTAAGATTATGGTCTTGGTGGACGAGCACAAATCCGCCCGCTATCTCATCAAAATAATATCGCCGATATTCTGGCTGGGCATTTTCGTAGATGGCTCTGCTTGTCTCGATATATTCTGAATTCACCTTTATTATACTCTCAATAGACTCCGATCTGGTAGACTTAAATGTATGAAAGCAACTGTTGAGCAACTGGCAGAAATTGGGATATTTGCCAGCTTAAACCAAACTGAATTAGAGCGATTGCAAGAACATACAGCAATTCGGAGTTACCGACAGGGAGAAGTTGTGATGTATGAGGGCGATCGCATCCCCGAAAAATTATACACTCTTTTGAGCGGTTCTCTGCGGGTTGCAAAAAACGCGGCGGCAGGCAAAGAAACAATTCTCCGCACTTTATTTCAGGGAGATATTTTTGCCGCACCTGCTTTGCTAGGCAACGGCATTGCCCCCGCAACGGTGACTGCAGAAACTGAGGTGCAAGTTCTTACCACAGAACGGGAAGTTTTGCTAGCAGCAATTCGGGAAAATCCTGAGATTGCTTTGCGAATATTGGCGGTGTTTAATCAGCGGTTGCAGCAACTGCACGAGACAGTGCACGGTTTGGTATCGGAAAGGGCGATCGTGCGGCTGGCCCGATTTATTCATTACTTTGGTGTCGAGCAAGGTACGAATATTGCGGATAATAGTGTATGTTTAGAAAAACGTTTTCCCTACTATCAAATTGCTCGCAGTATTGGAATTACTTACGAAGAATGCGTGCGGTTGTTTAAGAAAATCAAGCCGTTTGTGTCCTACAGTCGAGGCGGTAAAATTGTTGTATTGGATTGGAAAAAATTAGATAAGCTCGCATCGGGAGATGAAATAGACTAAATGTTAACATCCCCATTCTTGTAAGGGCGGGTTTCACAAAGAATATTTGACTGCAACTCACTATCTATATAAAACCGCCCCAAAATCTGTGAATCGGGGCGGGTTTATGAGATTATTGATTTTAGGCAATTAGGGTTGGTAAAACCTGCGCCTACAGAATAATGAGGGCATTAATGAGGCTCAGAAAGTGTCAAGATAAATGCCAAATTTGACTCGGCTTTCAAAGCGTGGAGAGCGCGGGCGGGCAGAAAAACAAACACCCCCGGTTCCAAGACAATATCTTTGCCTTCCAATGTCAAAATTCCCTTTCCTTCGATTACATTAACTGTAGCATTGCGCGGCGAAAAGTGTTCTGCAACTTCGCTACCCGCAGCCAGACAAAGTAAATTGTACTGACAATTATTGTCTTTGATTAAAACTTTGCTCGACACTCCGGCGGCGGGATATTCAATTGCGTCTCGGAGTTGGATTGCTGAAGATTGTAGCGGTAAAAGAGTAGTAGTCATAGTTTTTGACAATTAATTAATTTGGTCACAAGTCTCGAATTTATCAGTGGCTTCACTTTCTTCAATCGAAAATCGACAATCGATTGACTCGGTTAAGAGGGTTTTTTGGCAGAGATAACGATGTAGCCTAGATCCTGTTGGTAATGCTGGAAAACTCGACGCATTGCTAAGATACGATCGCGAATTTGCGATCGGCTTAAAATATTCCACACAATCCGCACAGTACCCAAAAACCCTTCATCTTGCAGCATTCGCGACAAGTTGAGGAGCCCCATCGCCCCGGTTTGACACTTTTCTACTTGCAAACCCGCGTTTTGGCAAACAGCAATCCAGCCCGACTCAGACAAAGGCGTTGAATTGACGCGAATCACTTCTGATAAAGCTTTGTGAATTTCTGATTCTCGGTTTCTAGCTAAAAGTTCGTGAGAGAGAAACTTGCCGCCTGGTTTTAAACGATCGCCAATTCCCGATACAATTTTAGCTTTCCCTGACGGCGACTGCATTGTCAGGATAGCTTCAGCCAAAACCCAATCAAACTGTTGGGAAATCCGATCCAAGTGAAAAATATCTCCTTCCACAATTTCCACTCGATCGCTCAAACCTGCTGCTGCAACATTAGCACGAGCGCGGGCCACACTCTCTGGATTTTTCTCAACTCCCACTACTTTTACGCCAAAACGTTCAACAAGGGCGATCGAACTATATCCAAAACTAGCAGCCAACTCCAAAACAGTCTCCCCAGGCTGAAAATCCGCCCATTCAAATAACTGTTCCGTAGCAAGTTTTCCCCCTGGCCTCAGCATTTTCTTGCCTGCCGCCGCGAGCACTTCATGTCCGGGTGCAGTCTTAAAATTGAGAGCAGTATTGGTCATTGAATTGACCTCCTATGTAACCTTACTCTCAGTTTGCCAAATTCTGCCCAATCTTTCTATGATCTAGCTCATATTCAAATTATCGTAGGCTGACGAACCCTACAATATCTGGAATTATATCATGTCCGCCCCTCAACAATTCGGACTGTTTTTGATTACCCACACGGAATCTAACAAGGAACGAAAAATTTGAGAGTTTTATGACTTACGCCAAATTTCCATATCAGCGGGACAATCACGGGGATTATCCCTACAAACGCCCTATTAAGAAATAATTGTCTCATTACGCTCTTTAAAACATTGCTGCAACACAGAAATAGGCAGCTCATTCAATTGACCCGATCGCACAAATTCAGCATAAGTATCAGCCTCTATTGCCTGCAAATCCCCTTCGAGTTTGTCGATAGTCATCTGCCGCAGTTCAGGAGATTGATCGTACATTTGGTTGATTTCTGCTTGCAGCAAGTTTAATTTTTCTTGAAGCTGACTCACGAGATGATTGGAAAACTCAGGCTCGATTTTACGATCGCCCGATACTTCAGATAGATGCTTGAGAACCCGATTGAGAGCAACACGTTGGGCGATCGCCTCCTGATACTGCTGGCGCAACTCCTGGTTGCTCAACAACCCCAATTTTTCCAGCAGCGCCTTGGTGGTTAAACCTTGTACTAGCAGCGTAAATAAAACTACGCCAAACACGATCCCAATAATTTTTTGCCGTTCGGGAAAAACCTCCGGCACACTCAAAGCTAACGCAATCGATACAGAACCCCGCAATCCTCCCCACCAAATCACAGTTCTATCGGCTAATGAAATTTCAGATTTTGCCAACCTATTGCTCAACCATCCTAAACCAAAAATAGCGATCGCTCGTGTCACAAACATCGCCGCCACAGTTATGCCAATCACTCCTAAATTCGCTTGCAAACCAGCAAAACTAATCCGATCGCCAATCAGCAGGAACATGATCGAATTTACAAAAAACGCCACAAAATCCCAAAATTGTGTTACCGCCAGTCTGGTACTGGGCTGCATACCGATACGAGAGCCGAAATTGCCAAATATCAAGCCCATCACCACCACACCAATTACCCCAGAACCGCCTAAATCCTCCACAATTATATAAGTGCCGTAGGCGGAAACTAAGGTTAACGATTGCTCCACCAAAGGTAAATCAAACCGTTGGGTGAGATAGGAGATACCAAAACCGATCGCACTCCCGACAGTAATCCCAATTCCCACAAAAGCTAAGAAACGCCCCACCAGAAATGGGATGCCAACTTCATCCGTCCCCAAAGAAAATCCCACCAAAAAACTAAAGGCAACAACAGCAATGCCATCATTAAATAAACTCTCACCCTCCACCAGCAAAGCTAGGCGTTTTTCAACTCCCAATTCCCGGAACAATGCAATGACTGAAACAGGATCGGTAGCAGATATACTAGCTCCTACCAACAGGGCGATTGCTAAAGAAACTCCAGCTATTTGGTTGAGAGCAAAAGCCACGCCAGCAACGGAAATCACAACACCCAAAACCGCATAAAGAGCGATCGGCACTAAATTCCGCTTGAGTTTAGACCATTCTAGATTCCAAGCAGCTTCAAACAAAAGAGGCGGCAAAAAAATCAACAGAATCAGTTCGGGGGAGAGCGACACCAATCGCACATCTATAAAAGCCAAACCCAACCCGACAATTACTAAAAGCAGCGTGTAGGGAATTTGGCGCAACCAGCCCCATATTTGAGGCAGCACCGCCACACTTAAGGAAACTAATAGCACTAAGAGGAATTGCTTCAGATTGCCCTCGATCGTCGCTTCGTTAATTAGAGTTTCTGGGGTCATATAATTAGGAATCAAATAGTTAAGGCTTCGGTTTCGAGCGGGACTTATTCAGTGTCGATCGCCGCACTTCTTCAACTTGACTGACTTGAAAAATTAGGGTGAATGGTTGACCCATTTCTTTTTCGACAAATGCTTCTAAAAGCTGTACTTGTTTGGGTGTCAAAGCTTCGCTGCTGCGAACAATCAGACGAACCTCCGGCGGTTTTGTCAACCAGTTAGTATCAGTTTTAATCAGTTCCACCCGTTGAAAAGTGATAGTTCGGTTAAGCAACGCCCGCTTCAGACTGGCTTCTAGTTGCGCTTGCTCGATCAATTCCGCAAAACTCACCCCCAGAGGAATCACAAGTATAGTCGTCAATCCTAGCGCCCACAATAGGGCTTTACCGGCGCGATGCAGGGGCGTGTAGCCGGCCATTAAAGAGGTTAGCATACAGGAGAGAGTAATCCCCAGCAAATTAGTAAGATACAGGAGGCTTGCTCCCAAACTGAGCGACCAATTAGCTTGAGATAAGCCTAAACCTATAACACAAATTGGCGGCATGAGAGCCACGGCGATCGCAGTTCCCGCCAGAGTAGCAGAAACTTTGGGCTGAACTTTCGCATAGCCGCTGATTCCCCCAGCGGCGATCGCAATTCCTAAGTCTAGTAATGTAGGTTTAGAACGGGCTAGAACTTCGCTCCCAAAGTCGGGAAGTTGTACCAAAGCTCCCAAAAAACAAGCTAGAAAAATTGCTAGCACCGTCCCGACTGCTAATGCAATTAAACCTTTGCGGAAGAGGAGAACGTTACCTTCTACCGCTCCAAATGCTAACCCTCGGATTGGCAACATTAGAGGCGCAATGATCATTGCACCGATAATGACTGCCGCACTGTTGGCAAGCAGTCCAAAGGTGGCGATTATACAGGAGCCGAGAATTAACACAAGATAGTTAATATCTAGGGTTGATTCTTCCAACAAGTCAACTCGTATTTGCTTTAAATGCTCTCGAGGAATCCTGCTCCTGGTGAAATATTTAAGACGGTCTCGAATATTGTTGAGCAAAGTAATCTCCTTAAGTCGGTGCATTATATCCCTATTCAGGTGCGATCAGTCGATTTTAGATTTTAGATTTTAGATTTACTCTACCAATTTTAGATTTACTCTACCAATTTTAGATTTTAGATTCTCGATTTTAGATTTACTCCACAGATGAATCGAGGAGGTTGAACTAGGCTCTAAAATTTTGGGTGGCTCACCACAAGAGTCGGAGACTTGTATCCCTGTGCAGGTGCAGGCAAAACAATCAAAATCCCAGCCAGCAAGTTTTCGAGGATGTCCCAGAACTATAAAGCAATTGCCGCGCCAGTAATACCCAGCAGTTGCATCAAATCCCCTGCCTTGAATGACGGGATGGCGATGAATAACGCGATCGGAAATAATTGATTTATAATCAAGATATATACTCCACCCAATAATACCGAATCATGCTCGCAGAAGCAAACGCGACACTTTGGCCTAGTCTAATTACTGTTTCAGCATTAATTCTCTACTTCGTTGTTACCATCAACGTCGGCAGAGCTAGATTCAAATATAAAGTTTCTCCCCCGCAGATGACAGGAAACCCAGACTTTGAACGAGTGTTGCGAGTTCAGCAAAATACTTTAGAGCAAATGATTCTATTTTTGCCCTCGCTGTGGCTGTTCTCGCAATTTATCAGCCCAATTTGGGGCGCCGCTATCGGCGCAGTTTGGATAATTGGACGCATTTTGTTTGCTTGGGGTTACTATCAAGCTGCCGAAAAAAGAGCGGCAGGATTTGGGATTAGTACCTTAGCTACTTTAGCTTTGCTTGGTGGGTCTTTAACTGGCATAATTATGTCGCTGCTGAAGGTGTAAGCGTAAATTCCGATCGACATAATTGTTTCTCTACTCGTTTCCACGTTATGCCTGGTAACGCATATCCGGATGCTCTGCCTCCAATTTCCCTGCTGAAAAAACGAGGCATATCCTCTCGACAGCGGTTCCCTGGCAGAGCCAGGGAACCAGTTAAATCCAAGTCTTTCAATCACCTTCAGGAGTAAATATGTCAGAAACCAACAAACCCGTATTTGAAATTAACCCGAAACTTTTTCAGCAGCTTGTCGAGTGGCAAGAAAAACTTGAACGAGAAGATGAATTAGCAAGCGAGTCAGAAGACGAGAAACCAACTGAGGTAAAAACTCCTCCCGACAGTGATGAACAGCATTCTCAAACAGATAATTTCTAGCTGGTGGCTAGCAGCATCTTTGGGATTTCCGGCGACAGTCTCGGCTCAATCGCTGACACCCACCCAAATTCAGCAAGTCAATAGCGGTTTGTTTCGTTCTAACTCTCAAGATTTCTTTGAGCAAGGAAATCGCCAACTGGAAAGAGAAATCGCAATTTTGTTGCGAAAAAATGTCGCTTCCGAAGACCGGATTCTGGAGATTGATGAAAAATTGCTCTCTCAGATTTGCAGCAAAAAAATTAAAATATCGTCGTCGCCTTCTGATACAATAAGTGCTGCTCAGATTGCTAATTTTCAGAGCCAATTAAAAGACATTTGCAGACACAATTAAAATAAAAGTGAGGTCAATATTCAAAGTTTAGTGCTAATGGATAAAGAGGCAATGGCAAAGTTGAAAACAGCCATGCTGGAAGCGGAAACCGCTGCTCATTTGGCGGCAATCATTATTGATTATACTCATGAGGAAATAATGATAGTTTTTAAGGAGCTAGAATGGGAAGATCAGGCTAGAATTAAAGATATTTGGAAGACAGTATGGACGGGGGGTTTATGAAGATTATGGTTAGCCAATTAAAGATGTTGGTGAACCCGCCTCTTGTATCTTGAAAGCGGTAGATTGTGATTGACAGTTGGGTGGGGGCGGGTTTACGAGATTATTGGTTTTAGACATAAATTGTTGGTGAACCCGCCCCTAGGCGATTGCTGTCCGTTAAATCAGGGATTCGAGGCATAATTGGCGGAAATGATCGCCCCGTTGCTCGAAGTTTTGGTATTGATCGAAGCTAGCGCAGGCTGGGGAAAGCAGCACTACTTTAGCGTTGTTCTGTTTGCCTAATTCTGCTGCTCGCGGGATGGCTCTTTCCATTGTTTCGACTATTTCCCAAGCGTTGTAATTTGCTTGTTCGAGCCGATCGGCAAAAATACCTGCCGCATCCCCAATTAGCAACACCCCAGCAGCTTTCGCCTTGATTGTATCAATCCACGCGCGATCGTCCCCTTCTTTCGCGTCACCGCCCGCAATTAAAATCGCCGGTGCGCTCACAGAAGCCAACCCGACTTGGGCGGCGTCATAATTAGTAGCTTTGCTGTCGTTGATGAAATCTATGCCTTCCCAAGTGCAGATGTGTTCGAGGCGGTGCGAAACTCCGGGGAATTTAGCGATCGCCCGGGCGATCGCACTTTTATCTATCCCCGCCAAATTAGCCGCCGCCACCGCCATTAACAAATTCTGCAAATTGTGTTCTCCCACCATCCGCAAAGAATCAGCAGGCAGAATTTTCTCGCTTTGAGCTATTACCCAACCATCTTGAATATAGGCTCCAAAATCTGTATTTCCCAACAAATCTTTTTCACCTTTAACACTCGTCCAGCACGCATCCTGCCAAACGTCAACTCCTTGTTGCCGCAAACAAGGATCGTCGCCGTTGATTACTTGCAATTCAGACTTTTTCAGCAAATGCGCTTTAATGTTGTAGTAATTTTCTAAAGTTTTGTGGCGGCTGAGGTGATCGGGCGTCAAAGTCGTCAAAACTCCGATGCGCGGCGCTACAAACGGCGAGGATTCTATCTGATAGCTGCTGATTTCTGCGATCACCCAATCCGGCTGTTTTTCAGCTAAAGCTAATTCACACGCAGCATAGCCAATATTGCCACAAGCGGGAGCATAAAGCCCGGCCTCTGCAAAAATCGCAGCAATTAAAGCAGTAGTAGTAGTTTTGCCGTTAGTGCCGGTAATTCCCACCCAAGGAGATTTGAGGTAACGCCACGCGAGAGCCATTTCTCCGATTGTTTCAATGCCTAACTCTCTGGCGCGCACTAATGCTGGACTGTCCCAGGGAACGCCGGGACTTACTACTATTAATTCTATAGATTCGACTGGTTCAAAAGATTGACCTAACTCCACATGAATGCCTTCGTTAGCGAATTCCTGTTGTTGTTCGAGCAAGTTTGGGGAAGATGAGCGATCGCTCAGCGTTACTTCCCATCCTTCGCGTTTTAGCAGTCTGGCGGCGGCAATTCCTGATTTTCCTAGTCCAATGATATGAGCTATCGGCATAAGTTGTGTGTGTGATGGAGCGAATTTTCTCGGTTTTTTCCTCTTATATGTTACGGTTTTTTGGGGATGGTTTAACCGCAGAGGGCGCAGAGGGCACAGAGGAGGAGAAGAGAGAAGATAGAAATGAATAATTCTGATACCAATGGATTTGATATTACATCAAAACCTTTGGCGGCAATCTAAAATCCAAAATCTAAAATCTAAAATCGATTGACGATCGCCCCAAAGTCAGCCAACACCCGCGCGTGATTCCGCAACAACCCCAGTAAATTCAACCGATTTTGCTTAATTTCCGGGTCAGAATCCATCACCAAAACGCTTTCTGGCCCGTCGAAAAAGTTGCTGACAGTTGGAGCAATTTCCGTCAAACTATCTACTAACTGCTGGTAATTCCGAGTTTGTTTGGATAACAGGGTTTGCGGCACTAACTGCACTACTGCATCGTAAAAAGCTTGTTCAGACGACTTTTGAAATAACTCTGGTTTCACCGCCGCTTTCGGTTCCAATTGTATTTTATCCAAATCACCTTGAGCAGCCAAACGAGTTGAACGGTTGACTGTTTCGTAAATTAGATCCAAAGTCTGGTTATTGCGGATTTGTTGTAGGAAAAGCGCTCTTTCCAGTGCGTCCAACAAATCTCTCAATGCTCGTTCAGTATATTCGGGGTCGTTTTCTCCCAAAACTGCATTTACCAAATCATAATCTACATTTTTTTCTTCTTGCAACAAAGTCCGAATTCTTTGCAGGAAAAACTCGTATAACTGATCCAGTAATTCCGCCGATGTTTGCGGGCGCGCTGCGGTAAATTCTGCCACAACTTCTGCGAGCAACTTGTGCAAGTTGACTGGCAACTGAGCCGCCCAAATAATGTTAGTTATTGCATTGGCTGCGCGACGCAAAGCGAAGGGATCGGATGAACCAGTCGGCAACATTCCCAAGCCGAAGATGCTGACTAATGTATCTAATTTGTCGGCTATTGCGACAACTTGACCTGTCAGAGTTTGCGGCAAATTGTCGCCCGCGCCTTTGGGCAAATAATGTTCAAAAATTGCTGTGGCTACTTCTTCCGATTCGCCACTTGCTAAGGCGTATTTCTGCCCCATGATTCCTTGCATTTCGGGCAGTTCGTAAACCATTTGAGTTACGAGGTCGGCTTTGCAAAGTAAGGCTGCTCTTGCTATGTAAGCTTGTTCTTCGCCTGTGATTTGCAGTTGATTGGTGATGAGGCTGGCAATCTTGCACAGACGATCGACCTTTGCGCGCACTGTCCCCAAATCTTCCTGGAAAGTCACTTTTTCCAACTTGGGCAAATAATCTTCTAGAGGCTTTACCAAGTCTGCTTTGTAGAAAAACTGACCGTCTGCCAATCTCGCCCGCACTACTCGCTCGTTACCTGCGGCAATAATCGCGGCTTTAGCGGGATCTCCGTTGGAAATTGTAATAAAATAGGGCAGAAGTTCAGGATAACCGGGGTTTTTGAGAATCGGAAAATACCGCTGGTTTGTAACAATAATTGTGGTGATTACTTCCGGCGGCAATATCAAAAATTCCTCGTCAAATTTGCCGACAACTGCGTTCGGCCATTCTACTAAGTCGGTGACTTCTTCTAACAAATCTTCGGTAATGTCGGCGTAACCGCCTTGTTTTGTTGCTGCTGCTTCTACTTGTGCTTTAATTTGATTTTTGCGCTGGGTTCGATCGACCTCCACGCAAGCAGCCCGCAGACACTCGACATAATCCTCGGCTTTGGGAATCGAGACCCCTCCCAGGGGTGTAGGTGGGGTGTATAAGACCCGGTGTCCTTGGGAAATTCGATCGCTCTTGACCGTATCCGAACCGCTCACTAATGTAATTGGCAGTACAGTATCATCCAACAGTGCCACTAGCGATCGAATCGGGCGCGGAAACTTCAAATCTCCGTCAGCCCACCGCATAAATCTTTTGCCTTCTAACTTATTAATCCACTGCGGCACAAGTTCTGTCAAAATATCCGCTGTCATCCGCCCCGGAATCTTTTTGAGCACAAATACAAAATCGCCTTTATCGGTAGCGCGAACTTCCAAAGCATCAATTTCTACGCCCTGCTTTTTCGCAAAACCTTCCGCTGCTTTCGTCGGTTTTCCATCTTTAAAAGCCGAACTTGCGGGTGGCCCTTTTACCTCTTCTTCTCTATCTAATTGCTGAACTGGCAGTCCTTTCACGAGAACGGCCAAACGCCTCGGAGTAGCGTATACATTAATAGAGTCATTTGTCAAGGATTCTTCTGCCAGCGTTGCAGGCACAAGTCGCTGCCACTGCTGGACGCTGCTGGAGACAAAGGAGGCGGGCAATTCTTCTGTACCGAGTTCTAATAAAAAGTTAGCCATATAACAGTGTTAGGTGTTTTTGTCAATAGGCAATTAATCTGCCCGTTTAATCATTACAAAAGTTACCGCTAGCGATAACCCAAATACAGAATTATTTTACCGACGCGCAAGTCATATTAGATCCAAAAAAGAATCAAATGATCAGCATACCACGTAAAATCGGGGGTGAAAGACAAATAGCTCAACAGCTCATGACCTTGGCGGAAAGACTGGCACAAGATTGGAAGTCACGACTTGAACAAGATTGCCCGGAGGAGAGTTCTAGCACTCGCGAGAGTGTTGTCCGCTGGCTGTTGGGAGACAGGCCAGAAAGATTTGACACTCTTGCTCCGGCTCAGCTAACCGTCGCCTCCGGCGCGATCGACTTTTTATATCGAATTTTGATTTCTCGGTATCTGGGAGTACCACCAGAAAAAGCTTACCGCAACTTGATCGGGCGGCTCGGCGGTTTGGTGGTGCTCCGGCAAAAAATCCAAGCGTGGGTTTCCCTGAGTCGCGACAGACAGCGGAGTGCGGTGGAGGTACTACAAGAAGTGATTCAGGAAATGCTCAATTCCGATCGCTACCTGCAGCAGCAAGTCGCCTGGATTGCCGAATGCACCTCAGACAGACGCCTGCGAAATGCTTTGCTGCTAGCGAGCACAGAAGAATACTGCTTACGGCCGATTCGCAACCAGCCGCTGTTGGTGTACCGTTTTGTCAACTACCTGCGGCGTTCCCAGCGGGGCGGGTTGACCCAAGTGCCTGCGGGAGACTGGGTGCGGCTGGTGTCGGAACAGGTTCTACCCGACGATACAGACGAACCGCTTAGTCTGCTAGACGAACAGGCGATGTCGGAGTATCGAGAAAATCAAGCTTGGGAAGAGCAGCAAACTCAGCGGCAGATTGTCCAACAAGAATTTGAGAATTACTTGGCTGCTGAAGTCGATCCCTTGGCTTCCCGGTGGCTGCAGCTTTACCTGCAAGGTCGTTCCCAAGAGGCAATTGCCGAGGATTTGAAGGTTCCAATCAAGCAAATTTACCGCTTGCGAGAAAAAGTCAGTTACCACGCGATTCGGGTTTTTGCGGTCAAACAAGCACCGGAATTAGTCGCCAACTGGCTGGAAACTTCGCTCAAAGAACACAGTTTGGGCTTGACTCCGGCTCAGTGGCAGCAATATTTACAAGACCTCACGCCGGTGCAGCGGCAGTTGGTAGAATCGCTGAAAGCAGGGAAAAGTGTAGAGACGATCGCATCTGAATTAAAGCTGAAAACCAATCAAGTCATCGGCGAGTGGAGCAAACTCTATTTAGCAGCTCAATCGCTCCGCAACGAGTAGATTGGTAATGGGTGGCGGGCAATTGCTAATTGTTAATTGGCGGTAGCATTTTTCAGAATCCGCGCTACAAATCAATTCCCGAACAGCCACAGAGTTCTGCGAGTTTCCCCGTGGAAAACCGCGCGATGCCCCTTGTATCAATTCAGGTTAGATCGATCGGGATGTTGTAGCGCTGCCGTGACGCTCGCGCTTTGAGACGCTCATAGTCAACTCTCTGAGTTAAGATACTACCAGCACGATCGACTTTTGAGGATTTTTTAACCAATCCTAAATTCAGCGGTTGCCCGTAAATCATCGGTTGTGGTGCATCTCTAATACTTGTGCATTAAAGACATAATTCTATTGTTGCCAGCCACGGGCATCAATATCGGGCGATCGATGATAGTGGGTCTAGACTGCGCTAGTCATCATCTAGTTCTCAATCTTTTGGTAGAATTTAAGGCTGCAATACAGAAGGGAGAAAATTCTGGGACTAAGGATTTTTCTTTAATAAAAGCTTCCGGTTGTTAGGCCAATTCCTCCGTCAGGGAAGTTGCAGCGTTTAATTTTATCGCATCAGGTTGGTGCGTCGCGCTCGATCGCGCTTCCAACTACAAAGCAGCTAATGGTACATACATCTTCAACAGACTCGGCAGCTACAATGGACTCCGATCGAATCTTTCACCTAATCGACACTGTTGTCCCCTTTGAAGCTTGCCTTTACTATCAAGTTTTGCCTTTATCTCTAGAAGGTAATCTGTTTAAATTGGGCGTAGTCGATGCCCAAGATGACTCCGCCTTGGACTACGTGCAGCGGATTTTAGCTTACATGAATTGCTCAGTCACAACAGAGCAAATTGCCTCGGAAACTCAGCGCTCGATGCTCTCAGCTTACTTGCTGCACGGGAACCAGCTTCGAGAACCCAGCCAGACAACCGCCGAAGCAGCCCCAACACCCAAAAATCCCGCACCAGCAACTCCAGGCCCCAATGCAGCAACGCTGCTGTCTGTGCCAGAACCCTCGATGCCAGCTCCTGAGCGGTTTAAACCTGCTGGCGCTGAGGTTCCCCCGACACCGACACAACTATCGGTTTTGAATGTCGAGGCCTTGCACTTGTCAAGCCAAGTGGAAGTTTTGGCAACTTTGCCCGCGCCCCAACTGCTGCAAGAATTGCTCGGTAGAGTGCTGCGAGAGGGTATCGGCCGCCTGTTTTTTGAGCGGCACCAGTCCCAAGGCCGCATTCTCTGGAGTCAAGATGGTGTTTTGAAATCGATGCTCGAGGGTATCGATATCGTCCTTTTCCAAGAGGTCATCGACGAGTTGAAGCTGCTGACAGGTATGCCTGTTTGCTCCGTGGAACACCCCAAACAAGTCGAAGTTGAACGCATATATCAAAACACTCATTTGCTGTTGCGCTTGCGGGTAATGACGGTGGGTGGCAAGGAAGAAGCGACCCTGCAAGTTTTGCGGGGGGCAGCTTTGAGGTTTTACCAGCAGCAGCAGTTGTCTACTTTGAGTCGGGACGCACTGCGGTTGGCAGAAGAATTGCAGCGAAAAGTGAATCAAATTCGCGATCAAACTCGGCTTTCTCCTATGCCTTTAGAGGGGTTGCCCGCTTTGGAACAGGTGGTTAGAAATGTGGACGACCAAATTGAAGCTTTGCTGCACGGACAAAATCCCGATCAGCCTTAATGAGCTATAGATCACTGTTTTGAATTTTTTTTAACTCACATCAAGTCCGGTCAAATAATAATAATTACGTTTGTAGTGAGGACTAAAGTCAAGCGAGTTTTATGATAACTCAAGTCTTCATTACAAACCCATTTGATTGCAAGTGTGCGAGGTGACAGCATATTATACCAGTTCCCCAAAAGAATGGAACTTTATGCCCGTACTCTAAACCCTGGTAGTCATCAGTCATTCCCAATCTAAAATCTAAAATCTAAAATCTAAAATCTAAAATCTAAAATGGTATTAGCCGTGTTCAAAAACATCCTTGTACTGCAATAAATCCAAACTCACAAAAACGGGCAAACACTGAAAACATTGCTGTGCAATTTCCCAGCGTTCTTCTCGCTGCAACATAGCAGTCAACTTTTGTTTAGCGCTCAGCAAATAGCGGACATCGTTAGCAGCGTAGCTGAGTTGCTCGTCTGAAAGATGCTCAAAATTTCCCCAGTCAGAACTTTGAGAAGTTTTGTTGAGTTCTACTTTTTCCAATTCTTGGATTAAGTCTTTAAGTCCGTGTCTGTTAGTGTAAGTTCTCGCCAGTTTGCTCGCTATTTTTGTGCAGAAAACAGGTGCAACGTCAATACTTAAATTGTAACGCATTGTTGCCATATCGAAGCGCGCAAAGTGAAATACCTTCTCAATATTTTCAGCTTCCATTAGCTTTTTTAAATTCGGCGCCGCAGTCTGGCCTTTGGCAATCCGTACCGCCGCAACTTTACCTTGCGGATCGCACAACTGAACCAAACACAAGCGATCGCGCCACGGCAGCAAACCCATTGTTTCCGTATCAACGGCGATCGCCGGAGCAGTCAAATAATAAGATAAGAGAGAATCGGGAATATCACCATCACACACTTGAAAATCTGCAAATTCCATTATTAGTAATTGTTGACTGTTGACTGTTGACTGTTGACTGTTGACTGTTGACTGTTGACTACCTTCTTCCCTCTTCCCTCTTCCGACTTCCCTCGGACTGACATCCGTTACATCCGTTACATCCGTTACATCCGTTACATCTTGTACAGTGCTCGTTGCCGAACTGCCTTCTTCCTTCACTTTACCGGCTGCGAACAAAAAGCTGAGTAAAATAATACTCGCCTTTGGCATTTTTTGCAACCCCAATACCGGTCACATTAAACTGACCCTCCATATTCTTACGGTGGCCGTCACTTTTAATCCAACCCTCAACAGCATTGCGTACCGGGTCGTTGTAGCCAAAATTGTAAGCAAGATTTTCAGCTACACTTTTATAAGGAATCGTAATTGCTTTCGCCCGCCCATCAAATCCATCGTGGCTAAAACTTACTTTACCCTTAGCCATATCTTCGCTGTGAATTCTTGCTACCTGACTAATTCGCGGATCGATACTCAGCGGCGGCAACTTTTTAGATGCTCGGTATTGATTTATCTGTTGGTTAACCGCTTTTTCTAAGTCAGTAATAGCACTAGAAGCAACATTAGTATTCATGGGAGTTGGTGGCAGCGATCGCGTAGGGAGGAATGTGTCACACTTAGGCAGGATTGTCAACAATCCCAAGCAAATCGAAATCAAACCTTTGGACATGAAATCAAACGAGAAATAAAGTTAATTGTTACGAATTCCTACAGAGCGATCGCCCCACATTCCGCTAACCTAGATATTCAGAACCTTCGCTACAGTGTTCACGTCTTTGTCGCCACGTCCGGAACAGTTAAGCACAATGCGCGGATTGCCTGTTAGCTGAGGGCACAGAGTCTCTAAATAGGCGATCGCGTGAGCAGTTTCCAAAGCCGGAATAATCCCCTCCAACTGCGAAAGCCGCTGAAATGCTTCCAGCGCTTCTGCATCAGTTACGCTATAATATTCAGCTCTGCCCGCATCCTTCAAATAACTGTGTTCCGGCCCCACGCCCGGATAATCCAAACCCGCACTAATCGAATGTGGCTCAATCACTTGACCTTCATTATCTTGCAGCAAATAACTCATCGCCCCGTGCAGAACTCCCACACTTCCCTTAGTCAAAGTAGCAGCGTGTTTATCAGTTTCCACGCCTTCGCCCGCCGCTTCAATACCGATCAATCTGACAGTTTTTTCCCCGACAAACTCGTGGAAAAGACCCATTGCATTAGAACCGCCGCCGACGCAAGCTAATAAAATATCCGGCAAACCACCCCACTTTTCCTGACACTGAGCGCGCGTTTCTTCACCAATTACCGCATGGAAATCGCGTACCATCATCGGGTAAGGATGGGGGCCGGCTACGGAACCAAGAATGTAATGAGTTGTCTCCACGTTTGTCACCCAATCGCGAATCGCTTCCGAAGTCGCATCTTTCAGCGTTCCCGTACCCGCCGCCACCGGCCGTACTTCGGCACCCATCAACCGCATTCTAAACACATTTAAAGCCTGTCTTTCCATGTCATGGACGCCCATGTAGACAACGCATTCTATACCGAAACGAGCGCAAACTGTGGCGGTAGCAACGCCGTGTTGACCGGCACCAGTTTCAGCAATTACCCGCTTTTTGCCCATGCGTTTTGCCAGCAATGCTTGAGCTAAAGCGTTGTTGATTTTGTGAGCACCGGTGTGGTTTAAATCTTCGCGTTTGAGGTAAATTTGCGGGCCAGTTCCGTCTGCTTTAGCGTAGTGCTCCGTGAGGCGTTCGGCGAAATACAAAGGGCTGGGGCGGCCGACATAATCTTTGAGTAATTGTTGGAGTTGCTGTTGAAATTCCGGTTCGCTGCGGTATTTGTGGAAAGCGGCTTCTAGTTCAAATAAAGCCGGCATCAGGGTTTCGGGGACGTATTTGCCGCCGAATTTGCCGAATCTGCCGAGGGAGTCGGGGCGTTGGGCGCTGGTTTCGGTGGTGAGATGCAGGGGGGTGACTGTCACGAACTTTGTGGGGATAATGGGACAGATTTTATTATATCTAGTCTATGGGGCTGTGGGCGATCGGGTGTGCAAATCGCTGAAAGGTCGATTCGGTCGTTTTCGATCATCTCCAAAATGGAGTATTTGAAGAAAATTTATGCTTTATACGTGTTTATACGGAATGGGTATATTCAGCAGTGAATATATTCAGTAGTGAAGGTAAGTGCATGTTTATCTCAAACATGAAATACAACATACAACTAAGCAAGGACAAATCATGAACTCTATTTCTCTTCTGCTTCAACAAGGCTCACGAGGCCCCGAAGTCACCAAGCTACAAGAAGGTTTGAAAAATTTAAATTTTGATCCAGGTATCATTGATGGTATTTTTGGGCCAAAAACTAAGCAAGCTGTCATCAATTTCCAAAAGTCCCAACAACTGGTTCCCGACGGCATAGTCGGCGATAAAACTTGGGCTAAACTAAATGCAGCCAACAATCCACGTTTTAATTTTCAGGTAGTTAACGTACAAGAATTCATCTCTTCTGAAGGCATTACAGCGACTAATCCCAAAGCCGTAGCGGCACAATTGTTTAGGGGTTTGGAAGATGAAGAAGGAAGAAGTTATGAAGAGATTTCAATTACATATTCCAGAGAAGGAACATCTGTAATTTTATACACCCGAATAGGTCTAGCTGACGATTCAGCCCGTGCACTACGACACCGCGTTGAATTAAAACGCAACCAAAATAAATGGGCAATTATTTGGGTCGGACGGCAATTTCAGTGCCAACCAGGTCGAGGACATCAAGAGTGGTCTGGCATTATTTGCTCCTAATCGGGTTTTATTCCCTCGATATATAGAAACGCTTCAATCAGTGCCAACGTTTCTATGAAGGTATCGGGTTTATCCCCACTTACTGGTGAAACTAATTGATTAGAACCCCGACAACTTCTGCGAAGTCGGGGTTCTTTGCTTGCGCCCGATCGCACTTAACCAACTAAAATTAAATTCCCCACCCATCTCAAACCCGCGCTTCAACAGAATTATCCATCTCCCTCTTCTCTTCCTGGACGCCCTCAGCGGTTCACTCCTCCAGAAACAACCGTAAACGATATAATTCAATTGAAACCGGGGAATGTGCGATCGCCCTGATAGCCCGCCAGGGAATGAATTCCCTGTCGAGAGAGCTAAAGTCAGTTTTAACTGACTGCTAATATCAAGTACAATCTATGTACAACCAACAGCAAATCTCAGAGATTATATTCCCTGAAAACTTACCTAAATCAACCATTCTCAAACACATTCTACAGTCCTCTTCAGAAGACTTTAGCTATGAGGTAGGGAATGAATTCCCTGCCGGACGGCCGGGCCCATCCGCTACCAGGCATAACTCCCAAGTACCAAACTACTATGAGTACATCAAAACCAAAAAACTCCAATACAAATAACCAATCAGGAAAACGAATTGTTTACTCCGAATTTGGCAACATAGACAACTCCGCGGCCCTCCAACGAGGAATACAAGAAATCTCCCCCAATCAACAAAACCTCAAAATCGAAGCATCCCGAAAAGGACGCGGCGGCAAAACAGTTACAGTCATCAGAGGCTTTCAGGAAAAACCCGAAACATTAGCAACTTTAGCCAAGCAGCTAAAAGCCCAATGCGGTACTGGCGGCACAGTCAAAGATAATGAAATCGAAATTCAAGGCGAACACAAGCAAAAGCTGTTAGAAATTATCACAAAGTTAGGCTACAAAGCTAAAATTAGTGGAGGGTAAATTAGTCAATAGTCATCAGTGTATGGGCGGGACGGGTTTATGATATACTTAGTTTTAAACATAGATGGTTGGTAAAACCCGCCCCTACATCGCGCAAATTATATTGTCGCGAATCAACCAGAAATGATATTACCAATTACCGCCAATTTTTAATGTACACTCGACCTTTAGCTCGTTTAATCGAACAATTGCAGCGCTTGCCGGGAGTCGGTCCAAAAACAGCCCAGCGGCTCGCTTTACATATTTTGAAGCGACCGGAAGAAGAAGTGCAAGCCCTAGCTAAATCTTTGATTGATGCCAAACAGCAAGTAGGTTTCTGTCAAGTATGCTTTCATTTATCTGCTGACCCTGTTTGCGAAATTTGCCGCAATACCAACCGCGACAGCCATACCATTTGTGTAGTGTCAGAATCCCGCGATGTAATCGCTTTAGAAAAAACGCGGGAATATATGGGTAAATATCACGTTGTTGGTGGCGTTATCTCGCCGATGGATGGAATTGGCCCGGAACAATTGAACATTCAACCGTTAGTCCGGCGTGTCAGTCAGCAAAAGGTTAAGGAAGTAATTATTGCTATTAGTCCCAGCGTGGAAGGCGAAACTACTACTCTTTATATCGGTCACTTATTAAAACCTTTTACCCTAGTGACGCGCATAGCTTTTGGTTTGCCGATGGGGGGAGATTTGGAATATGCCGATGAAGTTACATTGGCTCGTGCTTTGGAAGGAAGGAGGGAGTTGGATTAGTTATAATTTGTCCCGCATCTAAATTGTGTTTTCTGGCGGGCGGGACGCCCAACCCCTACTTTCCACAAGAACTTGATCAAGCTTAATCGCTCTTTTTTTACTCAAACGGAAGAGTTTTCTAATCTAGCAATTAGTTCTTCTCTTGACAAATCCGGCAGTTGTGACAGCAATAGCGATAAATTTTCGGCCGACAATGCGAGCAAATTTGGGATGAGATTGACGGTGTTTGTTTCTAATTGACCAAAGCGCTTTCTCAAGACATTTTCGGCGATTAAAGTTTGTACTTGTTGTCTATCTGCTTGGGCAATTGGCAATGTGGATAATTGCACTAACAACATAGTGAATTCACCAACAGGTAAAGCCGAGACAGAGGACAAAAAGGCAATTGTCTTAGCGTCTAACTCCCCAAATCTGACTTGCAGAAAGTTCTGCAAAATCAACCGCTGTGCTTCTTCTCTTCCTTCTTCTCTTCCTTGTTGTGTCGCCTCATCTATTTTTTGTTGTAACAGAGGTACGAGCGCCATAACTAACTCCTTATCTTCCTGATTTCCTGGGGCACTAGCTGCTAAATTTACTTGCAGATTCGCTTGCAGGTTGTACAATAATTCTAGCGTACTAGCTCGTAAGGGACTATCAATCGGCAATCTTGTTAATTCCGCGATCGCCCCTTGCTGTACTTTACCCTTACCTAAAATCCGCAACCACATCGTTTCTGGAACATTCGGTAGCTGGTGAATAGCTATCAATCCTACTCGCCAAACTTCCGATAGAAAATAAACCCCCCTCCCCCAACCTTCTGACTCTTCTGGAATCATAAAATTAAAGCTGCTTAACAAAGCCTCCGAAGCAGTGGGAGTCAGAATCCACAACCTGGGTAATTGCTGAGATTCTAAACGTTGCTCTTCTCGATTAGCTCGGCGCAGTAATTCTGCCCTAGTATTTAAAAGTTTGACAACACAACTAAAAATATCCTCTGTATTGACGGCATTGCGAAATGGTTCGATCGCAGCCACAGTCGCAGTCATTTGACCTAATAAACCTAAATTCTCTACGTATTCAGGCGATACAGAAGTGGGTTTAAACCAGATATCAATTTCTCGAACTTGAGCAGAAACATCTTTACTTGTTTCTACTTCTCCCAGAGGTGACAATAACTCTCTTAGGTATTCTTTGGCAAACTGGTCATGGGGAAATTTAGTCATTCTTGGGCAGCACTTTATTGCGAAAAAAACCAAATTAATTATATCTCATTTTAAAATAGTATTTATTGGCGATAGGTTCTATGTTATACACCCAATATTTTAAAGGATTCAGGTATCTAAGTCTTCTGTTTTTTGAGGTGGGGTTACTTATTTAACCCAGATTTAGGATAAAATCTCAAATCCCCAATTAAGCGACTCTCCCCTGTCACTGCCGCGAAAGGGTAAACTGGACAAAGTTACCGAGAGTAAAAAATCATGGCTAAATTCGATCGACCTTTCACCTACCCCACAACCCGCAAAATCGACCAAACAGACGACTACCACGGCGTCAAAGTATCCGATCCTTACAGGTGGCTGGAAAATCCAGACTCAGAGGAAACGCAAGCTTGGGTGGAAGCTCAAAATTCAGTCACCTTTGCCTACCTCAACGAAATTCCGGCGCGGGAAAAAATCAAACAGCGCCTGACTCAACTTTGGGATTACGAGAAATACGGCATACCTTTCAAAGAAGGATCTCGCTATTTCTACTACAAGAATGACGGCCTGCAAAATCAATCCGTACTCTACACTTTGACATCCCTCGATAGCGAACCAAAAGTATTAATTGACCCCAATACTCTCTCAGAAGATGGAACCGTTGCTCTGGGTGGAATAGCTATCAGCGAAGACGGCAAATACATGGCCTACGGTTTGTCAAGTTCCGGTTCGGACTGGCAGGAATGGAAAGTCCGAGATGTGGCAACTGGCGAAGATTTATCAGACCATTTAAAGTGGATTAAATTCTCAGGAGCATCCTGGACTCACGACGGCAAAGGCTTTTTTTATAGTCGCTACGACGAACCCAACGAAAAAAGCAAGCACGAAGAAGTTAACTATTACCAAAAACTGTTTTACCACCAAATCGGCACGCCCCAATCTGAAGACGTATTAATCTACGAGCGACCCGACCAAAAAGAGTGGGGATTTAGCGGCGGCGTCACCGAAGATGG
Organism: Microcoleus sp. AT3-D2; assembly: GCF_036705715.1. NCBI lineage: Bacteria > Bacillati > Cyanobacteriota > Cyanophyceae > Oscillatoriales > Microcoleaceae > Microcoleus > Microcoleus sp. AT3-D2. The sequence goes on from NZ_JAUBVE010000041.1 coordinate 46,323, forward strand.
CAAATACTTGATTATCTCTGTTTGGCAGGGAACTGAAACGAAAAACTTGATTTTCTACAAGGATTTAACTGCACCGGAATCAACCGTTGTAGAACTAATTAGCGAATTCGAGGCTGAGTACAGTTTCATCGACAATGAGGGCTCTCTTTTCTGGTTTCAAACAAACTTGAATGCACCGTTGGGCCGCGTAATTGCGATCGACACCAACAACCCACCTCCCTCATCCCTCGCTTGTGACGAAACCCCCCCGTCGCCCAGGGAGGGAGAGTTTACAGAAATTATCCCCGAAGCAGCAGAAACCCTCGAAGGCATAGGCCTCCTTAACAATCAATTTGTCGCTTCCTACTTGAAAGACGCCTACACCCAGATTAAAATTTTCAACTTAGACGGCTCTTTCGTGCGAGAAGTTGCCTTGCCTGGAATCGGTTCGGCGGGAGGATTCAGCGGCAAGCGGCACGACACCGAAACTTTTTATGCTTACACCAGTTTCACAGCACCTAACATCATCTATCACTACAATATGGTGACAGATGAAAGTACGATTTATCGGCAGCCAAAGGTCGATTTCAATCCCGACGATTACGAGACAAAACAAGTATTTTACCCCAGCAAAGACGGTACGCAAGTACCCATGTTTATTACGCACAAGAAAGGCTTGCAGTTGGATGGCAATAACCCCACCTACCTTTACGGATACGGTGGTTTTGGCATCTCGCTAACCCCGAGTTTTTCTGTTAGCAGGATAGTGTGGTTAGAGATGGGCGGAGTTTACGCAACAGCCTGTTTGCGGGGAGGCGGCGAGTACGGCGAATCATGGCACGAAGCAGGCAAAAAGTTGAACAAGCAAAACGTGTTTGATGACTTTATAGCTGGCGCTGAATGGTTGATCGAAAACAAGTACACCAAACCGGCAAAATTGGCGATCGCAGGTGGTAGCAACGGCGGTTTATTAGTAGGGGCTTGCATGACTCAGCGGCCAGAATTGTTCGGTGCAGCACTGCCGGCAGTCGGTGTTTTGGATATGTTGCGCTTCCACAAGTTTACCATTGGTTGGGCTTGGACTTCTGAATACGGTTCCCCGGAAAATCCCGAAGAATTTTCCACAATTCACGGCTATTCTCCGTTGCACAATCTCAAACCGGGAACGGCTTATCCGGCGACAATGATTACAACTGCCGATCACGACGATCGCGTGGTTCCTGCCCACAGTTTCAAGTTTGCTTCTGCCTTGCAAGAAACCCACGCGGGAGAAAAGCCCGTGTTAATTCGCATTGAAACTAAAGCGGGACACGGTGCCGGCAAACCCACTGCGAAAGTTATTGAAGAATTGGCTGATGAGTGGGCTTTTTTAGTGCGCGAACTCGCTATTAACGCTTAGCAAGCCGCGTTAGAGGGTGCGATCGACGCAGTTTGATGATTTAGATAAAAAGAGGCTGTAAAGGGCGATCGTACTTTTTGAATTCAAGGGCGATCGTTCTTTTTTGTCACCGCAATCCTGGTATTAACATATATAATTTGTCAAGTTTTTTTGTTAACTTTTGTAGCGCTAAGTTGCTATTATTACATGGCTGTGGGTTGACTGCACGCCAAATTAGTATAAGTATAAATCTCTAGAAATACGGTACTCTCAACTTTCAAGAGCGATCGCACCTCAAAGTCAAAATCTGCCAATTTTTAGGAAATTCATATTTTCTGTATATTTACGGTTCAAGCTGTCTGAGCCAGCTTCCATGTCACCAGACTCAGAACAGCGGTATGAGGGGTGTGACCCCTTATGCTGATGAATCCGTAAGTAATTTACCATGTAACTAACGTTAGACCTGAGATCATTTTTCCCAAAAATAGAGCATCTTGGCTAATACAAAGGCTGTCACCCCTTATTCATGTTAGAATTTGCAGCCATCGGCCGCATCAGGACATCCAAGGGCGATCGCAGTAATTCCTGTCTAATGATTGCCTAACATCACAAATAACAAATACAGGTAACTATTATATTTTGTCAGGGATTAATTTTAAAACTTTATAGTTGAATGTTTATCGTCATCTATGAAAAGGGGTAGGTTAAATTTAGCCACCAAATTAACCAAAAATGAAAACCCTCCCAAATCTGTCAAATTTGTCATCTACACAAGCACGGAAATCTACCAACATGGAGACTAAAATCTTGAGACAAGCTAGCCATAAAGCAGAGACCTCTCTCCAAATAAATCTAGCGATTGTGGATTCAAAAGTAGAAAACTACCAAGAGTTTCTCAGGGGAGTGAAACGCGATACAGAAGTAATCCTGCTCGATAGATTCCGGGATGGAATCGAACAAATTGCCAAAATTGCCGCATCGCGGCACAGCCTCAATAGCATTCAAATAGTTGCTCACGGCGCATCAGCATCAGTAGAAATCGGATCAACACAACTCAATATTCACAATATAGAAACCTATGCCAGCCAATTGCAGCAGTGGGGAAAAGCCCTTAACGAATCCGGCAGCATTCTGCTTTACGGCTGTAACATAGCCGCCGGCGAATCCGGCATTAAATTCATACAAAAACTCAGTGAAATAACAGGAGCAAATATTGCCGCTTCCAACAACCTAACAGGGAGTGCAGCATTAGGTGGCGACTGGGAATTAGAAATTACTACAGGACAAATAAATACCGAAATAGCCTTTGAAAAAGAAGTCCTAGAAGGCTACACATCAGTCCTGGCTACCTTAGCGGCTGAAGAATTTAAAAATACAACAGTAATCGGGCCCTGGATATATGGAATTGGCAACCCCACTACAGCTAACCCAGGCTTAACAGCAGGTAGTACAGTCAACCCCAGCGGCGTTATTCCCGCTTTAGGGACTGGCGATACACCCGGAAGCGGTACTTTGAGATTAACATCAAACGCCTTTGGACAAGCAGCTTTTGTCATCTACAACAACCCCATCTCTGCCACTGAGGGCCTGAAAATTACCTTTGATTTTTTTGCCTATAACAGAGGTACTGTCCCTGCTCCGGATGGTTCCCTCCTTGGTGCGGATGGCATTAGTTTTTTCCTCATTGACGGAACAGCTACGCCAACACAAGCGGGAGGCTACGGTGGCTCTCTCGGCTATGCTCAAAAGACTAATACTCCTCCCCTTTCACCCGGTATTGTAGGAGGTTATTTAGGTGTCGGATTAGACGAGTTTGGCAATTTTTCCAATTCTATAGGGAAAACAGATGGTCCGGGACAGAGACCAGATTCAGTAGCAATTAGAGGCAGCGAAAGCAACTTGTATAATTTTTTAACTAACACTTCCATTGCCATTGGCATAGATAATAAAGATACAACAACTCGCACTGCTGCTAAAAGAAGCGTCCAAATTACCTTATTCCCGGCGAATTCACCAACATTTCCTAACCGTCTGACAGTTGCCTTAGATTTGGACGGTAGTGGCACATTTGATGCGGGCGAAACACTGATCGACATACCAAATTTGACAATCGTAAACGGAGAAGTGCCACGTACTTTTAAATTTGGCTTTGCTGCTTCGACAGGGGGAAACACAAACATTCACGAAGTTAACAATGTCGTCGTCCAAAGTATAGATCCGCCTACACTCGTAGCCGATGTTTCCATTGTTAAAAAAGGCCCGCTGTTCGCCACACCCAACAGCAGCATAACCTATACGATTATCTCCACAAATAACGGGCCAAACAGCGCCGAAAGTGTCCTGATTCAAGATCCCCTGCCCGCAGGCTTAATACCAGTCAGCATATCTGACGCCGGTACTTTCAACTCCACAACGAGGACGGTCATCTGGCCGGCGATTCCGACTCTGGCTAACGGTGCTAGCCAAACCCGCACCATCACCGCCACAGTTTCCCCAACAGTCACCGCTCCCTTAACTAACACTGCCTATAGCACATCCAGCACTTTCGACCCAAATCTAGCTAACAACAATAGTTCCCAACCCATCTCTCAAGTCTCCACTACAATTGTTGATGCTCTTGCCGATGTTGTTACCACCAAAACCGGGGATACGGCAGCAGCACCGGGTGAAACCGTTACTTACACAATTTCCACAGTCAACAACGGGCCAAGCACAGCCGCAAACGTCACCGTTACCGACAGCATTGTTCCCGGTTTAAATATAGTTAGTCTATCCAACGAGGGTGTTTACAATGCAGATACTGGGATTGTCACCTTCCCAGCGATTCCCAGCTTGCCTTCCGGTGATCCTGCCATTAACACAGTCAGCTTCATCGCACCTGCATCTGCATCCGGCAGCGTCAGCAACACCGCCAGAAATACCTCAGCTACCCCCGATCCTTTTCCTGAAAACAACAACGGCACTGATCCGCTGGCTACAGTCACCACACCTCTGACACCTAGTGCCGACGTTGTTACCACCAAAACCGGGACTACGGCAGCAGCACCGGGTGAAATAGTTACTTACACAATTTCCACAGTCAACAACGGCCCAAGCACAGCCGAAAACGTCACCATTACCGACACCATCCTTCCCGACTTAACAGGAGTCATCCCCTCCGACGGCGGCGTCTACGATGCCGTTACAGGTATAGTCACCTTCGCGCCCGTTCCCAGCTTAGCCAGCGGTGTCACCGTCAACAACACAGTCCGCTTCATCGCACCTGCATCTGCATCCGGCAGCGTCAGCAACACCGCCAGAAGTACCTCAACTACCGCTGACCCGACTCCGGGCAACAACGCATCTACATTCACCACACCTCTGACACCTAGTGCCGACGTTGTTACCACCAAAACCGGGACAACAGCAGCCGCACCGGGTGAAATAGTTACTTACACAATTTCCACAGTCAACAACGGCCCCAGCACAGCGGAAAACGTCACCATTACCGACACCATCCTTCCCGACTTAACAGGAGTCATCCCCTCCGACGGCGGCGTCTACGATGCCGTTACAGGTATAGTCACCTTCGCGCCCGTTCCCAGCTTAGCCAGCGGTGTCACCGTCAACAACACAGTCCGCTTCATCGCACCTGCATCTGCATCCGGCAGCGTCAGCAACACCGCCAGAAGTACCTCAACTACCGCTGACCCGACTCCGGGCAACAACGCATCTACATTCACCACACCTCTGACACCTAGTGCCGACGTTGTTACCACCAAAACCGGGACAGCAGCAGCCGCACCGGGTGAAATAGTTACTTACACAATTTCCACAGTCAACAACGGCCCCAGCACAGCGGAAAACGTCACCATTACCGACACCATCCTTCCCGACTTAACAGGAGTCATCCCCTCCGACGGCGGCGTCTACGATGCCGTTACAGGTATAGTCACCTTCGCGCCCGTTCCCAGCTTAGCCAGCGGTGTCACCGTCAACAACACAGTCCGCTTCATCGCACCTGCATCTGCATCCGGCAGCGTCAGCAACACCGCCAGAAGTACCTCAACTACCGCTGACCCGACTCCGGGCAACAACGCATCTACATTCACCACACCTCTGACACCAGCACCAACTCCCAACCAACCGCCAGTTGCCAACAATGCCAACTCCAGCCTAGGGCCCAACAGCAGCAGGTTAATCACAGGATTGGGAGGAAGCGACCCCGACCTCGACGGGTCGATCGTCTCTTACACCATCAACACCCTGCCCTCACCAGACCAAGCAGTCCTGTTTTTAGGAGACCCAGCCAACGGCGGCGTACCAGTGACACCAGGCCAAGTCCTGACGCCTCAACAGTTACAGCAACTGTTTTTCTTCACGACGGGTACCTTTACAGGAGCCAATTTCACCTATAGCGCTACAGACAACAGCGGTGCTATCAGTCCACCCGCTACCGCTACAGTGGCTGGACTGATAGCGCCAACTCCGACTCCAACTCCCACA
>NZ_JAUBVE010000041.1:52264-56792 GCF_036705715.1 Microcoleus sp. AT3-D2
ACTCCCACACCGACTCCAACTCCCACAACTCCCACACCGACTCCAACTCCCACAACTCCCACACCGACTCCAACTCCCACAACTCCCACACCGACTCCAACTCCAACTAACAACCAGCCGCCCTTAGCCAACAATGCCAACTCCAGCCTCGCACCCAACAGCAGCCAGTTAGTCACAGGATTGGGAGGAAGCGACCCCGACGGGTCGATCGCCTCTTACACCATTAACAGCCTGCCCCCAGCAGACCAAGCAGTCCTGTTTTTAGGAGATCCCGCCAACGGTGGTGTACCAGTGACACCCGGTCAAGTCCTGACACCAGAACAGTTACAGCAACTATTTTTTCAAGCCACAGGCAACTTTACAGGAGCCAATTTCACCTACAGCGCCACCGACAACAGCGGCGCCACCAGTCCCGCTGTCGCTACGGTGGCAGCCATACTGCCAACGGACAACCAACCGCCATTAGCCAACAATGCCAACTCCAGCCTCGCACCCAACAGCAGCCAGTTAGTCACAGGATTGGGAGGAAGCGACCCCGACGGGTCGATCGCCTCTTACACCATCAACACCCTGCCCCCAGCAGACCAAGCCGTGCTGTTTTTAGGAGACCCAGCCAACGGTGGCGTACCAGTGACACCCGGTCAAGTCCTGACACCAGAACAGTTACAGCAACTATTTTTTCAAGCCACAGGCAACTTTACAGGAGCCAATTTCACCTACAGCGCCACCGACAACAGCGGCGCCACCAGTCCCGCTGTCGCTACGGTGGCAGCCATACTTCCAACGGACAACCAACCGCCATTAGCCAACAATGCCAACTCCAGCCTCGCACCCAACAGCAGCCAGTTAGTCACAGGATTGGGAGGAAGCGACCCCGACGGGTCGATCGCCTCTTACACCATCAACACCCTGCCCCCAGCAGACCAAGCCGTCCTGTTTTTAGGAGACCCAGCCAACGGCGGCGTACCAGTGACACCCGGTCAAGTCCTGACACCAGAACAGTTACAGCAACTATTTTTTCAAGCCACAGGCAACTTTACAGGAGCCAATTTCACCTACAGCGCCACCGACAACAGCGGCGCCACCAGTCCCGCTGTCGCTACGGTGGCGGCTATCTTGCGGCCGGTTTCGCCAATTCCCACACCAACTCCAACTCCAACAACTCCCACACCAACGCCAACTCCCACAACTCCAACTCCAACTGACAACCAACCGCCACTAGCCAACAATGCCAACTCCAGCCTCGCACCCAACAGCAGCCAGTTAGTCACAGGATTGGGAGGAAGCGACCCCGACGGGTCGATCGCCTCTTACACCATCAACACCCTGCCCCCAGCAGACCAAGCCGTCCTGTTTTTAGGAGACCCAGCCAACGGCGGCGTACCAGTGACACCCGGTCAAGTCCTGACACCAGAACAGTTACAGCAACTATTTTTTCAAGCCACAGGCAACTTTACAGGAGCCAATTTCACCTACAGCGCCACCGACAACAGCGGCGCTATCAGTCCAGTCGCTACCGCTACTGTGGCTGGACTGATAATAGGGCCAACACCAACTCCAACTCCAACTGACAACCAACCGCCATTGGTCAACAATGTCAACTCCCGCCTCGGCCCCAACAGCAGCCAGTTAGTCACAGGATTGGGAGGAAGCGACCCCGACGGGTCGATCGTCTCTTACACCATCAACACCCTGCCCTCACCAGATCAAGCCGTCCTGTTTTTAGGAGATCCAGCCAACGGCGGCGTACCAGTGACACCCGGTCAAGTCCTAACTCCAGAACAATTACAGCAACTGTTTTTCTTCACGACAGGCAACTTTATAGGAGCCAATTTCACCTACAGCGCTACAGACAACGACGGCGCTATCAGTCCCGCTGTCGCTACTGTTGCAGCCATACTTCCAACTGACAACCAGCCGCCAGTTACCAACAATGCCAACTCCAGCCTCGCGCCCAACAGCAGCCAGTTAGTCACAGGATTGGGAGGAAGCGACCCCGACGGGTCGATCGTCTCTTACACCATCAACACCCTGCCCTCACCAGACCAAGCCGTCCTGTTTTTAGGAGATCCAGCCAACGGCAGCGGTGTAGCGGTGACACCAGGCCAAGTTTTGACGCCAGAACAGTTACAGCAACTATTTTTCTTCACGACGGGCAACTTTACAGGAACCAATTTCACCTACAGCGCTACAGACAACAGCGGTGCCATCAGTCCCGCTCCCGCTACAGTTGTCGCTATCTTGCGGGGGGTGGCGCCAACGCCCACACCAACGCCGGCATCGCCGATCATCTCAAATCCGATCGCCGAACCAGATACCGACTGTTTGTGTCAGCCCATTATGGAAAAACCGGGGATTAACTTTGCGCCCCCCCAGCAACCACCTGCAGTTGGATTTGTCCGACCTATTTCACAATTTTCCGAGGGACAAACCACCAAAGGAACCGACCGCGATGACTTCATCGTAGACACCAAAGGCAACCAAAAAATTGTCGGTTTTGAAGGCAACGACCTGCTTTTAGGTGAAGACGGCGCGGACGAAATTTACGGCAACGAAGACAATGACACGATTTTTGGGGGCATTGACACCGATATTGTTTACGGAGACGAGGGCAACGATATCGTATTTGCAGGCAAACAGAACGACTGGATTGCCGGCGACTTAGGCTCTGACACCCTGTTTGGAGATCGAGGTGCGGATACGATTCTCGGAGACACCGGGCAGAACAACTCCCAGAGTCCTGACGATGCTCGCGATTTGATTTTCGGAGGCGAGGCTGGAGACCTCATTAACGGCAACGAGGGCGACGATACCATCCATAGCGGCAAAGGTGACGATATTGCCCTTGGAGGTAAAGAAAATGACCTGATTTGGGGCGAACTCGGCTCCGATACGTTGTTTGGTGGCATCGGCTCCGACAGCTTGTTTGGGGGCATTCGCGACCAAAGGGCAAGCGACTCCGAGGGACGCGACTTGCTGTACGGAGGCTTCGGCAACGACTTCCTCAACGGCCAACAAGCCAACGATACGCTGGTTGCAGGCAAAGATAACGATCGCGCTTACGGAGGTAAAGGCAATGACATCATCTACGGTCAATTAGGCTCCGATACCCTCTACGGCGGCCAAGGAGCCGATACTCTGCTCGGCGACAGTGGCAGTTCCCAGTCCATCGGGGATCTCGGCGAACAAGACTTAATCTTTGCCGACGGCGGCAACGACATCATAGGCGGCGGGCACGGTAATGATACCGTCCAAGCAGGTAAAGGCAATGATTGTGTTTGGGGTGGCAAAGATAATGACTTGATTTGGGGCGAACTCGGCTCTGATACCCTTGTTGGCGACAGCGGCGACGACACCATGTACGGCGGTGCTCGAAGTCGAGCTAATGATGTTGGCGGTCAGGACTTGCTCTTTGGTGGCATCGGTGCTGATGTGCTGTTCGGCGATGAGGGTGACGATACCATCAGTGGCGGTCAAGACAACGACTTGATTTACGGCGGTAAAGCTAACGACCTCATAAACGGAGATCTGGGCGAAGACTTGATTTACGGCGGTGACGGCAGCGATGAACTCTGCGGTGGCGAGGGCAACGATACCATCTATGGCGATCGTGCTGATAACCGGGGTGTCTCGGTGGGCGCAAACGACCAGCAAGACTGCATCAACGGTGGCGACGGCGATGACTTGCTCTACGGCAACGAAGGCCAAGATACTATCAACGCAGATGCTGGCAGCGATACCCTGATTGGTGGTAAAGATAACGACCTTCTCAATGGGGGCGCTGGAGATGACTGGCTGTTTGGCGACTTGGGCGAGGATACTTTAATTGGAGGTATGGGGAGCGATCAATATGTGTTAAGTGCTGATGGCGGCACTGATACTGTCATCAACTTCGAGGTAGGCGTCGATAAGTTTGTTTTGAGCGACGGGCTGAGTTTCCAGCAGTTGCAATTTAGCGCCACTCCGAACGGTACCTTGCTGCTAGTAGCAGGAACCGATCGGGTTTTAGCGAATCTGGTTGGGGTTAACGGGGCGATCGGCTCCTCGGATTTCCTGCCAAATCTCTCTGAACTCTAGAATTGGCGGCGAAAGTCTCCTGTTCTGGCGAACAAAACGCCACAGAGTTCTGATCTGCTGTGGCGTTCCTCACAATACTCAATCCGGGTTAGAAACTTTGTAGCGCTAGGCCCTTGACATCGCTCTTACAGTTGACTTTTTTTCTTCTCTAAAACGCTAAAAAATCAAGGTGTATTCAAGCCGGATTTGGTATTATACCAAATCTGTTAGCCTTGGGATGCTTCATCAATCTCTTATTATCGGCGTGAATCAGCGTCAATCCCTTGTCATCTGCGGTTAATAAATTATCTTTTTTTTACCGCTGATACAGGCAGATAAACACAGATTAACGCAGATTAATTCGATTAATTTCTGTTGCACCTTCCGTGATTATTGCAGGGCTATTTCGTTCTAGACAGTAGGCAGGGTTTAGGTTTAGAGTTTAGAAGTCGGATTCACCCTAACTTATGAT
>NZ_JAUBVE010000042.1:0-56461 GCF_036705715.1 Microcoleus sp. AT3-D2
TCTATCCTTGCTCTTCGCTGTGCTTATCTCAACGGTCAACTTTCAATTTGATGTATTTGCCAAACTGAGATGCACCCGGTTTAATGATTGTCCGCGCCAATATCAATGAGCGCATTGAACGTTACAGTAGATTGCTTACTGCTATTGAACAAGAGGAAGATTTATTCAATTCCTATTCACCGCTCCAGTTTACTCCGGAAGAGTCAAACAATATCCTTAGAGTCCTCGATAGTGACCTTTACCTAATTCAAAAAATTCGTCGTTATGTTTTGCTGCGCTTAGATGCTGCTCTGTCAGAAGGTGAAGCATCTTACAACTTCTCCAACATGACTGTCGAGCACGTACTTCCCCAAAATCCCGGGGCTAATAGTGAGTGGATGAAGTGGTTTCCTAGTCAGGAAGATCACACTCAATATGTACATCGTCTTGGCAACTTAGTTTTGCTATCTTGTGCGAAAAATACTCTGGCACAAAATTATGATTTTGATGTGAAAAAACAGAAGTATTTCACCACTAAGACAGGTGTTTCACCCTTTGCACTTACTACCCAAGTGCTGCGGGAACAGGAATGGACGCCAGAAGTAATGGCTCGACGGCAGAAAGAGCTGATTAATGTTCTCAAGAATCTTTGGCGCTTATAGGATAATTGAATTTGATATCAAATCGCTCTTATCTGTCCATCAGCACAAAACCATCTGCGTCCATCAGCGGTCAAAAAAATCTAAATTCCGCCAGCACAAACTTTACTTTTTAGCCCGCTGCTGCTGGTAAACGCTGACAACTTTATCGGCATAAGTAGCAGTTGCGCCACTTTTGCAAGCTGCGGATTCGCCAGTCATCCACCAGCAAGCGGCGCGGCGTACAGCGGCTGTTTCATTGTTGCTGCTAGCTTTGTATTCGTCGCGCAGCAAATCGCCCACGATACAGGTAACAATTGATTTGGCTTTTGTCGCGTCGGCCTCAAACTGTTGCGGTGTTAAATCTTGTTTGGTACAGAATTTTGCCCAGCGGGAAATATTGTTCGGTAAAACTTGCCACTGACTGTACATTCCGTCATTTGCGGCTTGTGGCGGGGCGGCTTGTCGCAGCGCTTCTACGAGGGCGGAAACTTGCGCGTCGGTGACTGCTTGCGCTGTGGCTGGAAGTGATTGCAATCCGAGGCTAATTATCAGGCTGCCGAATAGTAGATTGGTTTTTGCGATCGATTTAAAATTCATTCACAATGCCCTGTTTGATTTAAACTTTGTTTCCTCAAACAAGGTTTACTATTTTGTCGCTCGAATGCCTCTATCTTAAGTATGATTTGCTTGTAGAATGGACTGTCGATCGCACTTACGAGAGAAATTGTTAATCAAGTACGATAAAATCATGGAAGTACAACCCAGGGAAATTCGCAACTACCTGAGAGCAGATGGGACAAATCCTTTTGAAGATTGGTATAACTCGCTCCGGGATACCACAGGCAAAAATAGGATTCGGTTAAGGCTGAAGCGAGTCATGACTGGTAATCTAGGAGATTGTAAGTCCGTCGGAGAAGGAGTTTTTGAACTCAAAATTGACTCTGGCCCTGGATATCGGCTTTACTTTGGACAAGTCGGGCTGACAATTATACTTCTGCTAATAGGTGGAGATAAGAGCACTCAAGAGCGAGATATTGGCAAAGCTATTCAATATTGGAGAGACTATGAAAGACGTGAAAGCACCAACGAGTAGGAGTTATCAAGAATTTCTGATCGAATCTCTGAGAAATGCCGAAGAAGCAGCAGGTTATATCGAGGTGACATTGACAGAAGCCAGCGATGAACCTAAATTGCTCCAAATGGTACTCAAAGACGTTGTAGATTCTCGGCTAAAGTTCAACAATTTATCAGAGTCAGCTCAACTTCAATGGGAAAAGCTTGACAAGATGTTGACAGAAAGCGGCGGTTCGGAAATTTATAGTTTGGTAGCACTGCTCGAAGCATTAGGATTTAAACTAGAAATTACTGTCGCAGATACTGATTTGCCCACTGACTCGAAATCAACGGATTTTGGGGAATCAGAATTCTCGCCCGAACCAGCAGTAATTAATCCCAGTTAATGAGTAAATTGCGACCTCACCCTTTCATCACAAAATCTAACAATCGGTGAGCCATTTCTAGCTTGCTGCAAGGTGCAATTTCTACTTGCTTCCCGGTGGCATTAATTAATATTGCTTGATTGGTATTGCTGCCGAAACCTGCACCTATTTGATCGATCGGGTTTGCGGCAATTACATCCAGTTTCTTCGCTCGCAATTTCTCCACAGCAGGCTTGACAATATCCCCAGTTTGTGCTGCAAACCCGATTAATTTTTGGTGCGGCTGTTTCAATTTTCCCAACTCTGCCACAATATCCGCTACTGGTGTCAAAGGCAAACAATTCGGGAGCGATCGCTTCGGCAATTTCTCACTACTGTACTCGGCAGGTTTCACATCCGCTACTGCTGCAGCCATCACCGTCAAATCCGCATCGTGAAAGCATTGCAGCATCGCCTGCCGCATTTCTTCTGCACTCGCTACTGCGATCGCCCGCACACCTGAGAGCGGCAACTCGCCAGTTATACTGTGTACCAGCGTCACTGTCGCGCCGCGGTGCTGTGCAGCTTGCGCCAAAGCTATACCCATTTTCCCACTGGAAGGATTGCCGATAAACCGCACCGGATCGAGGTGTTCCCGCGTTCCTCCCGCACTGATCAACACCCTAATGCCCGCTAAATCTCGATCGCCCTTGGCATACAACAGCGATTCAATATGAGGCAAAAGCTCATAAGGTTCTGCCATCCGGCCGACACCCGCGCGATCGCACGCCAGCATACCCGCCCCCGGATTCGCAGCATGATAGCGCCGATAACTCAACACTTCACGCCAATTCCGCTGCACCGTCGGCTGTTCCCACATATCCGTATTCATCGCCGGTGCCAGCAAAATTGGGCAATTAGAAGCTAAGACAGTATTAGTCAGCAAATTATCAGCAAAACCCCCCGCCAACTTAGCCAAAGTATTAGCCGTCAGGGGAGCAATCACAAAAACTTCCGCCCATTCTCCCAATTGAATGTGCAAAGGGCGGCCGTGACTTGGTTGCCAAAAATCTTTGTCAGTAAAAGCAGGATGGCGGCACAGAGTAGCAAAAGTCAAAGGCGTTACAAACTCCCCAGCCGCATCAGTAAGAATAGCTTTAACTTCCGCTCCAGCTTTCGCTAAAGTTGAAACTACTTCGCAAACTTTGTAAGCTGCAATCCCGCCACTAACGCCGATTAAAATTCGTCTGCCCTTCATGATTTTTGGTAATACAGCAACCTTCGAGGTTATGAGAACTTAATGAATTCCTGAAACCATTGCGGAGAATTGCCCGATCGCATCTCCTCATTCCTTCTTCCTTCTTCCTTCTTCCTTCTTCCTTCTTCCTTCTTCCTTCTTCCTTCTTCCTTCTTCCTTCTTCCTTCAGCCATAAAAAAGAATCAAGAAAGAAATCAAGATAAAAACAGACTAAAATCCCTAATTCATCTGTTTAATCTGCAACAAAATATGCTGCTAACTTCTTCCTCAATTCCGTCGAAAATTTTGAGCTAGATTTTTCAGTCTATGCTTCGTCGTAGGCTTCCATATCCAGAAGGTGGAGATAAGGTTCAACTAGCTCCGGCCGCTGAAAGGCAAGCGATCGCAACAAATGCCAATCATTCAATCCCTCAAAAGGATCTGTATAATCGTCAACTTCCAAACGGACAGCCAATTCTGCCACGTCCTGAGAAGTAAGTACAGCTATATCGCGCGATGCTTTGGTTAAAGTTTTCATTTTTTTCCCCTGCCCGAGACTTCCGCCATACTATATACTAAACCTTTAATCAGATTTCGACACAGTTTCTACAACAAAACTTCGTATTACCTCTATAACTTCCGGCAGAATCTCGTGTCCCATGTTAAATTCTCGATACTGCACCGCAGATCCCCAAGCCGTCAAACTCTCGCGCGATCGCACAGCAGCGCTAACAGGCACAATAGTATCTTGAGTACCGTGTACGATTAAAACAGGTGGCAAAACACTCCCAGCAACTGGTGAAATCTGGTGTAAATAACCACTCAGACAAATTAAACCAGCTAAGGGCAAAGTCAATCCCACATCTAGAGTCATCGCTCCGCCTTGAGAAAAGCCACTTAAAATCGTGCGAGACAAAGGCACGCCCGTGCTGCTTTCCAAAGACAGCAAAAATTCCCTCAGCAATTGCCTGCTTTCTACCAATCCCTGAGCATCTTTGGTTTGAAGGTTATACCACGCTTTGCCGCTTGTTACCTGGGGATGGGGAAATGGGGCATGGGGAAATATAAACTGATAATCCGGCAAATTGAAAAAGGGTGCTAAGGAAGTCAAATCCCGAGCATTAGCACCCCATCCATGCAAAGCTACAATCAAAGCGACAGGCTTGCGATCGGTTGTAGGCGGAATGCTAATAGATTGTAAAGACATCGTAGTTAATAATTGGTAATCTGGTCTTGCTACAATTATAAATTGTTACGACGGGTAAAACCCCAGATATTTGCTTCCGGCAATATTCCACTGGAAATTAGCACGCGCTTGCCAATAACTATAACCGTTGACAGTTGACAGTTAACAGTTAACAGTAGACTGTTGAAAGTAGAGTACGAACTGCGAAACTTTCCCAAGTAAAGTGCAGATTGTTCACCTTTTCTAAATAGGAATTAGGGAGCATCTCATATTTGTAAAAACACTTCTTCTGGCTCCTTCCTTCTTCCTCCTTTATTCTGACTCTTTCCTCCTGTCTCCTGCCTCCAAACTCCAATTTCTAGCTTGGCTGGAAAAGTGATATCGTTTCCGGTTGCATCGGAATAATAAAATCGAGTCAACAGTTAACACTCAACCATTGAGTTTTTCCACCCCTCCTTCTACAGTCTACAGTCTACAGTTAACAATCACGGACGGTGCAACCGGAATTGATATGAGATGCTCCCAGTAAGACTCAGCTAGAAGCGAGATTTCTTCCCCTAATTCCAACTGGCACCTACCGCAGGTGAAACCTTAGAAACAGATTGCTTAGACTGTTGGCGCACCGGCACCTCAATGCAGAATTCAGTTCCCTCTCCCGGAGCCGATACGCACCTAAGCGAACCTTGATGTTTGTCCACTATTTGATAGCAGATCGACAATCCCAAGCCAGTACCTTTGCCTATAGGCTTGGTAGTAAAAAACGGATCAAACAAACGTTTCTTGACATTCTCCGTCATGCCCGTTCCATTGTCAGCAATTCGCACGCATACACAATTAGAACTTAAAGGTTCAGTGCGAATCCGAATAGTAGGTAAAAATCCAGAATGCGAGGCGTTGTTCTCGATACTTTTTTGAGTGTCTGCATCAGATAAAACATCAATAGCATTGCTCAAGACATTCATAAATACCTGATTCAATTGTCCCGCCCAGCACTCCACTAATGGCAAGTTTCCGTATTCTTTGATAATTTTAATGCCCGAAAAATCTGCTTTTGGTTTCAGCCGACTATCCAAAATCATCAAGGTGCTGTCAATGCCTTGGTGAATGTCAACAGACTTCATTTCAGCTTCATCCAAGCGCGAAAAATTCCTCAGAGAAAGCACGATCTGGCTGATCCGTTCAGCTCCCATATTCATAGATTTTAGGATTTTAGGCAAGTCTTCACTGATAAACTCCAAATCAATATCTTTTAGTTTCGCTTTCACTTCTGGCGTTGGGTTCGGATATTGCTGCTGGTATATTTTCACAAGTTCCAGCAAGTCTCGAGTATATGCGCCTGTATGGATCAGGTTGCCAGAGATGAAGTTGACAGGATTGTTAATTTCGTGGGCAACTCCAGCCACCAACTGCCCCAGACTGGACATTTTTTCAGTTTGGATTAGTTTAAATTGAGCTTCCTGCAAATTTTTTAGTGCTGTTTCTAGTTCAGCGGTGCGCTGTTTTAGTTGAATTGTACGATCGTACACTTGCTGTTCTACTTTTGCAGTACGTTCTAGAGACATCAACAGGTAAATCGTCAAGCTGCCAGTCATCAATAGCCCGATCGCGCCAATTGCCAGCGAACCCTGATGCGTCCTCATACTGTTGTACCCCTTCCCAGGCAAAACTAGCAGCTTCCACTGGCGGTCTGCTACGTTAAATAAGCGAGTGCAAGCACTAGGATTTTGACAGATTTTTCCCCGCAAATTAGTTAACTCTGGCTTTTCGTGTTTTGGGTTATCTATCAACTGCTTAGATTGTGAGTCGTAGCGAACCAGAAAGCGTTCTTTCTCTATAGCAGAGTTGTCATAGAGGTAAAAATTAATGTTGTCTAAATTTAGCGATTCTAAAGAGGAATCGACCATACTGGTGATCTGAAACAGACCCGCAATAACTCCCATGAGGTTTTGGCTGTCGTTGACCGAGTTATCTGCAGAAGTTGTGCGGCGGGCTACTGGTAGAAATACTTGCAATCCCGGTTGATTGTTGCTGACTAATCTAATCCGCGCGGAAGCCGCTATTTTCCCGGTATTCACCGATTTCTCTAAAGCTGCTTTGCGATCGGGGCTGGAGGCAACATCAAAACCGATCACTTTGTTATCTTCTTCTAATGCTTCTCTGTAAATAATGGGAAAGTATTCCGATCGCACTTTTGCTTTGACCTGCTTTTTGTCAGGAGTTCGTTCGTAAATTTGAAATGTCGGAAAACCTTCGGCTCGAATTGTCCGTTCGTAAGCTGTTTTTTGGGAAGCCGGCACGCGCCGAATCCAGTTAACAGAATGTATAGCAGTATTTCGGGCAAGTGCAGGTTGAGCGAATTGCTTAAAATCTTGTCGGCTAACTTTAGTAGACGCCCTGTATAATCCTTCAAGTGAGTACAGAAATTCTAAATTTTTATTGATGCTTTGCTGCAATGCCACATTCAGGCGATCGGCTTGCTGATGAAATTCAGCTTGCATTCGTTGATTTTCCGAATGCCACACAACGGCTGCGGCTGCCAATGACAAACTCGTACCTGTGCAAAGAGTCAGCGCTGCTGGAATGTAGTGACGGTGCGACTGTAAACTTTCGGTCAGCGAATTAAACCAATTGCTCGCAAAATTCATATTTCCACACCTTCTGCCACCGGAGTGCAATTGTTTAAAGACTTGTGAAGTTCCTTGATAGCACGATCGACAGCGCATAAACGAGATTGTCTAAAAACTTATGATCACAGCAATAGAACTTACCTTGAGAAACCCAATTTCTACGAAAATATTGGTGTGGTAACGAGAAATCTGGGGAGAAACCGGGTTTCTTAGCAATAGTGCATCCACGACTGAGGGATTGCCACCAATTGTAACTAAGTGTAACGAAGCGAGTTAAAATCTGGGCGATCCCCAAGTTATTTCCCCGGAAGAACCGGGGAACTAGAAAAAGCCTTGATCGGGTGGGGCGGGTACTCAATACCCACCCTACAAAGCCAACTTAAATGTGGAAGCGCTTACAAAACAGTCCCTATTTCCTTCAAATAAACCCGTGTAAACGGTTCATCATCCCCCAGAGTATACTGTTCGATCAATCCTTGGCGGCGAATAGAAATACTATTTCCTTCCCTCATCACAACAGTATCGTCATCAGTGCTTTCTCTGACCAACATCATCTCAGTTTCCCCCGGATTGTCCAGCACCACCATATTGCTGCCCCGATAAAACATTCCCTCAGCTTCCAAAATATCTTCGGGATATTCAGCAATTAACAAATCGAGCTTGGGATTCCGCAGCAAACTTTGCAAGTTCAGATGGTAATTCTTATTCAAAACTTTTTCAGAACGGTTAACAAAAAGTCCACCGCGACAAACAGCACCGATTGTCCAATCGGGATGCTGCAACAAAATATGGTCGATAGTTTCTTGTAGGTCATGTACCGAAATTCTGTTGAAAGTAATAATCGGAATTCTGGCTAATTTTCCCGATTCAAAGAAAGTTTCGATAATATGCGAAGGTACATCAACTCCTTCGCCGACAGCAGGGTTAAGGTGCATAAAAATTCCCGGCGCGGCATTGATCTCGATAATCCCAAAATTCCCGGTTTTCCAAGATTTAGCGAGAGTTTCTGTTACCACATCAATTCCCAAACAAGTTAACCGAAAATGTAGGGCGATATCTTGAGCCAAAACAATGTTATCCGGGTGAATATTGCGGGTAGCATCGATGCTGACGCCGCCTGCGGAAAGATTAGCGACTTTGCGTAGAGACACAGTGCGATCGCGACTTAGCACACTATCCAATGACAGCCCTTGTTCTTCCAGATACATTTCCATCGCTTCGTCGGATTGAATTTTGCTCATCGCCGAAGTTGGCGTATCCAAACGTTCTGGTTTGCGGTTTTCACGGCGGATCAATTCGCGAATTGTTGAGTCGCCATCACCTGTTACCGAAGCGGGCCGGCGTTCAGTTGCAGAAACAAATTTGCCGTCAACGCACAGCAGCCTAAAATCCGATCCTTTGATGCTGTTTTCCACAATTACTCGCACCGGGTCTGTTTCGGGAATGGCCTTAACTGCTCTTTTAAAAGCTGCCTGCAATTCCTCACCATCTCGGACATCTGCTGTTACGCCAATTCCTTTATGACCGACTACTGGTTTGATAGCAACTGGGTAGCCAATTTCTCTAGCAACTGCCAGAGCTCCGTTTTCTGTGGAGATGATATCGCCTTTGGGAACAGGAAATCCTAATGTAGCGAGAAAAGCTTTACAATCGTCTTTGCGCGTGGTAAAATCTGAGTCTAAATGGCTGTCAGAATCAAAAGTAGTTGCAGAGCCACGAACCAGTTTTTTACCATACCCATATTGCATTAGTCCTTCATCCCACAAATAAAATGCGGGAATGCCTTTTTGGGATGCCGATCGCATTAACGAATAAACTGTCGGGCCTCCGTAAACAGACTGCCGGAACATATTTTGCAGCGCGCCAATTTGTGATTCCAAGGGAAAGTCTTGATTTTGATTGATGGCTTCAAACCAGTCCCAAACTGCGTAAACTACTGCTCTGGCGGTGCGGGCATGAAGTGCTTCTATGCTGATTCTGTTAAAGTGAGAAAACGGCTTGATGTTCCAGTGTTGGAAGTGCAAACCCATGTCTAGTTTTGCTACTTCTGAGGCGGTACGACCGAACAGTTGGGCATGGTTCGAGAAAGTTTCGTGCAGCAGTTGCGGGTAGCGATCGCTAATAATTTCGTGGTAATGTGCGATCGGCAAAGGTTCGCTCGCGCCCGTTACCGCTAAATCAAAAACTAAAGCCGCGGTGTCTAAATAAGGGTTGGGCCCGATATAGTGTTTGAAGTTGAAAACATCAAAAATATCGGTTTTTCGAGCATTGACACGGGCTATTTCAGTGGTTTTTTCTTGCAGCATTTTCTAACCTCCTTTGAGCTAATTTTATACGGTAACTTTATAGTCGGTGCATGGGATACTACCTGCGGGCATAGATATTCCAGCAGTGAGATAAATACTCCGACCAATTCTGCCTTCAGTATTGCCCGAAAGGGGGAGTGGGAGAGTGGGGGAGATGGGTAGAGGGGGAGATGGTGAGAGTGGGAAAATATTCCTTCTTCCTTCAAAATCTGACTAAGCATTGATTACTAAGTATTGATGACTAAGCATTGATAACTAAGCACTTATGACTAATTACTACTTCCTTCCCCCCCTCCCGAAAAAAGCTATAACTTTTGAGAGGTACACTCTGTACTTATAATTGTTTATGACAGTGAAAGAAAATTTAAGAGGCAGCAAATTATGAAAATCGCACAAACTGCTCTCAGGGACAAAGTTCACCACTTAGCCGAGGAAGCCTTTCACCGGAAGCTAATTTCTGGCTACGGCGATGGTCAAAACAGCAACGAATATCAGATTGTCTGGAACGGCAAACCCAGGCACCTCCCTTTAGAACGGGCGAGTACCATATTGAGCAATTTGATCGAGCGATCGCACTAAGGGGCGATCGGACTAATTGAGGACTTACGCTCATCAATCCGATTTCTACGAGCAATCAGAGGAGGATTAGCAAAGAATCGGATCAGAAACCGGATTGATCACCGCGCGCGCGTGGGCCCTGTAATTTAAGCTCATTTCTTGACCCCTCCTATCTCCTGTTAGGGGGGGTAAGTTTGTTTTCTCGATCATCGAGGATGAGTTAAATAGATAGTCCTAGACGCAGAAACCGGTATTTTTTACCAGTCCCGGACGCAAAAGCTCTCTCAAAAACCGGGGTTTCTCAGTTAAGGTTTTCCGCTCACACGCAGAATTTTCGTTCCTATTTCCGGTTTCTTTAATCTAGTGCCTCCAGGACTGTTTACCAAAAAATTGGGTCTAAAGCCCCGTCCTTCTAGGACGGCTTTAATTTCCCCTTATTGCAAATAATTGTTAAATCTACGTATTTTGTAACTAAAAGCTTTCGCAAAAGTGATATGATTTTGTCATGATAGTTCTAGAGTTTAAGTTAAAAGGCAAAGCCGAGCAATATCGGGTCATCGACGAGATGATCAGAACAGCTCAATTTGTCCGAAACAAAACTCTTAGATATTGGATAGACAATCAAGGAGTTAAGCTAATTGATCTCTACAAACAATGCGCCATTATGGCAAAAGAGTTGGAATGGGCAGGCAAGCTTAACTCAATGGCACGTCAGGCTTCTGCCGAACGTGCCATTTTTGCTATCCAACGTTTTTTCGCTAATTGTAAAGCAAAAACACCAGGCAAAAAAGGCTACCCAAAGTTTAAGAAGCATACTCGCTCTGTCGAATACAAAACATCAGGATGGCTCCTTTCTGCCGACAAAAGATGTTTGACATTTAAGGACGGCTTTGCTGCTGGAAAGTTCAAATTAGTCGGTAGTCGGGATTTGCATTTCTATGCACCCGAGGAGATTAAGCGAATCAGAGTTGTGCGTCGTGCCGACGGATATTACGCACAACTTTGCATCAATGTGGAGCGAAAAGAGGAACTTATTCCGACTGGTAAAGCTATTGGAATAGACCTGGGATTGAACCATTTCTATACCGATAGCGATGGTGAAACAGTCGCGAACCCTCGCCACCTCCGAAAAAGTGAAAAAGCTTTGAAGAGATTGCAAAAGCGAGTTTCTCGAAAGAAGAAAGGCTCTGGCAATCGAAAAAAAGCGATCAACAAGTTAGGAAGAAAGCACCTGAAGGTTAGTCGGCAGCGTAAATACTTCGCCATAAAGACGGCGTTGTGCGCGGTAAAATCTAGCGATTTTGTAGCCTACGAAGACCTTCAAGTACGGAATATGGTCAAAAACCATAAACTTGCTAAGTCGATTAGCGATGCAGCGTGGTCACAATTTGCTCAATGGTTAGAGTATTTTGGAAATGTGTACGGCAAAACAGTAATTGCTGTTCCACCTCAATACACATCGCAAGATTGTTCAAGTTGTGGCAATACTGTCAAGAAAACGCTATCAACCAGAACCCATATTTGCGATTGCGGTGCGACGTTAGATCGTGACTACAACGCAGCTCGCAATATTTTGGTTAAAGGGTTGAAGCAAGCAGGAATTAATTTGAATTTAAATACGGTGGGGCACACCGAAATCAACGCTTGGGGACAGACCGATCTCTACTCTTTGATGGCAGCAAAACAGAGATAAGTTCGACTGATTGATCCAAGAATCCCCGCGCATTCAATGCCGGGGAGTGTCAAAAAACCATCGTTACAGCCCTGCGCCAGAGTAAAAAAACACCAGAACGCTATAGCTGTATGCGCCCTGGAGGGGTAGAAGTCTGAGATGTTTTTGGTATCTAGATATACCTTTTGGCCGTTTTCGGAAAAAAGAAGTTTGTGTTTTAGTGAAATTATTAATAAATTAACAGTGGAGATAATATGGCGAGCAACGAAATTCAGGGGAAGTTGCTAATTATTGGTGGTGCCGAAGACAAAGAGGGGGATTGCAAAATTCTGCGGGAATTCTTGCGCTGCGCCGGAGGCACTAAAGCTCACATTGTTGTCATGACGGCTGCGACAAGCCTGCCGGGAGAAGTGGGAGATAATTACATCCGAGTGTTTGAGCGGCTTGGCGCTGAAGATGTGCGAGTTGTTGACACCCAGAGACCCGAAGAGGCCCGCAATCCAGAGTATTTAGAAGCGATCGAACAAGCGACCGGCATATTCTTTACCGGCGGAGATCAATCGCGGATTATTAGCTGCTTGAAAGACACCAAACTCGACGCAGCAATGCACAAACGCTTCTCTGAAGGGATTATCATTGGGGGCACCAGTGCCGGCGCGGCCATGATGCCAGACATGATGATTATTGAAGGAGACTCGGAGACAAATCCCCGCGTTGATGTGGTAGCAATGGGCCCGGGAATGGGTTTCCTTCCAGGAGTTGTCATCGACCAGCATTTCGCCCAGCGAGGTCGTCTGGGACGCTTAGTTTCGGCACTCTTGCTGCAACCTGCCGTGTTGGGATTTGGTATTGACGAAAATACAGCTATTTTAGTCCACGGTGACGAGTTGGAAGTCATTGGCGAAAACGCTGTAACTGTCATCGACGAGTCGGAAAAACTCCACGACAATATAGATGGACTGTTGAAGGATGAGGCTTTAGCGATTTGCGGCGCCAAGTTGCACATCCTCCCCCACGGATACCGGTTTAACTTGAAAACTCGCCAGCCGGTGCTGCATAACGTAGCAACTACAGCACAGACAGAAAGGGCGATCGCCTAATTTACTTGCAACTGGCAAACCTCTTAAAATTATGTAAGGTGAGCACTACACACCTTATCCATTTTACCAAGTAGGATGCTTAAAAACCCAGTTTCTGTATCCAAAAATAATAAAAAGAAGAGGATTTTACCTCTTCTTTTATTGCTACGGTTTCGGTTTTTTTAAGCACTTTTCTGTTCGCCAAAACTCGACTGCTGCCCTTCTTCAGTCGATATTAAATTCCACCCTTGAGTTCTCAGCTTCTGAAATGTTGCCCATCCATTAGAACCACCCGGTTCCCGGTAGTCGGCTACAGCCCACTGCGGAAAAGCTGTATAAGGCCGCCACGCCTGACGGGCATCGGTACGCAAGTGCAATATCTTTTCTCCATTGCCTCCGAGTCTGGGCAACCAACACATTTGTTTTAGCATTTTTAACACTCCAGAGTTTTACAGTAACGGTAATTCGCCAACATCCCACATTAAACTTTTAGAGCCTTAGAGCCACTGCTCGGAATATCTAACGGGTAAGAGGGACGAATGAGATTTTCACCAATTACCAATTACTGAGGTAGCAGCAGTCGTTAAAGCTGATGAAAGGTTCTACAAAGTTTGCCAGTCACAAACTATAAAACAAGTGCTGCCAAGACATAAGCAAAAATAATCATTGCTATTCTCGGCTCAAACTTGGCTTAAAGTCAGGGGAAAAACCAGTAGAATAAAGGATTCATGTTTCTGGTTTCCCTTGCCTTATAATTACACGTCGATCCTCGCTCTTTCCGCATAAAATGACATCTTTCTACGGTATTACCCCTGTAGGCTAAAAAATGTTTCTTTAGTTACAAATGTTAAATGTTCACCACGATTTATTTAGTTATCAAAAGTTAAATTACTTTTCATACAATACTTCGGACAGTTTTTGATACCCAACCGTAGAATAAGGGTTTCAAGGCTCCAAGGCAAGTTCGCTACCAACGGAAAATCTAGGGTTTCAGACTACGAACTCAAAACAGTCTGGACTATTTTTCATAAATAGCACTTAATAATTTTTAGTTACTTTAACTACATTTTTGATTAAAATCAGGTTTCCGAGTGACTAGGGGCGCACCTTACTCGCTAGAGTTCGCACTACTAAATCCTCCGGGTGCGCCCCCAAGCACGTTACAACATAAGAGTTAGAGGTTTAACTCTTAAGAACGATGGCGGCAGATTTGCAAAATTGTAAAAATCAATACTAATCACACTTATAAGTTCTGCAAACAAGGTATTCATGGCCGCTGCAATTGAATTCAAACTCTTCGCTCCGAACAACAAAGCAGCTACACTGCTCGGCTCCTTTTCCAAATGGGCAGAAATTCCCTTAGAAAAAGATGATAAAGGTTATTTCTGCACTAACATTAAGTTAGAAGACGGTATTTATCAATACAAATTCCGAGTTCAGTCGCAAAGTCCATGTTTTGAACCGGACGAATGGGTAGAAGTCAATGACCCCTACGCGACTGAAATTGACCGCACTACTGATACAAGTACAGTTCGTATCAAAGCCGGGGAACGAATTATTGATACCTATGTTTGGCAGCACGACGACAAAAAGCTCCCCAATAATGAAGAATTAGTCGTTTACGAAATGCACGTTGCTGATTTTTCCGGGTCGGATGGTTCCGACAGTCGCGGTAAATTCCAGGATGTGAGGGAGAAATTAAATTATCTGTGCGATTTGGGAATAAATGCGATCGAACTAATGCCAGTTAATGAATATCCGGGCGATTATAGCTGGGGCTACAAAGTCCGCGATTTCTTTGCCGTAGAGTCCAGCTACGGTGGGCAGATTTGAAGCAATTGATTGACGAGTGCCACGGACGGGGCATTCGGGTGATTCTGGACGGGATTTACAACCACTGCGATGAAGAATGTCCCTTATTGCTAATCGATCGCAATTATTGGTACTACCGCGACAAACACTATCCCGAAGATCCCGCTAACTACTGGGGCCCGGAGTTTAACTACGAAAACTTCGACCCCAAACTCGGCATTCGTCCTGCTTGGAAATTCATCGGCGATGTCGTTAATTTCTGGATTCAAGAATATCATATCGACGGCATTCGCTACGATGCTGTGCGGCAGTTGGACAATCGAGATTTCCTACACTGGATAACTCGTGAAGCGAAAAAAACCGCAGGCGACAAGCCATTTTACAACATAGCAGAACACATTCCCGAACTTCCCGAACTCGTGGCTGCGGACGGGCCGATGGACGGGTGCTGGCACGAAAGTTTTCGCATTTTTGCCATAGAAAATCTCGCGGGGGATACTTTCGATATCGAAAAGCTCAAGCAAGTTCTGGAACCCAAACAACAAGGCTATAAAAACACAACTAATGTTATCAATTATTTAGCCAGTCATGACCGCGACCACTTGCTGGCAGAAGAAAGCTTTCGGACTCTAGACCCAGAAGCGGCTTTTAAACGCGCTAAATTGGCAGCGGTTTTGTTAGTGACAGCAGTAGGAATACCGATGCTGTGGATGGGCGAAGAGTTGGGGCAATCTACTCAGCAAACTCCCAACCAGCCGAATAAACTGCAATGGTCTTTGTTGAAAAATCAGCCCAATCATGAGTTGTTGGAATACTACAAACACGTGATTCGGCTGCGGCAACATTTGCCGGCACTTTATACCGAAAATATTGAATTCATCCACGAAAATCCCGAAGCCAAAGTGCTGGCTTATTACCGCTGGAGCGATGAGGGAACGCGAGCAGTAGTTGTCGCTAATTTTTCGGATACTTATCTATCTGGTAACAGCATTCCTAAGTTTCCGGCTGGGGGAACTTGGCACGAGTGGATGTCTAACAAAATAGTAGAAGTTGGGGAGGAAGGGTTTAAGTTTGATTTGCCGGAATGGTCAGCCCAAGTATTTGTTTGAGAGCCGGAGAATTATGTCTCCAGGCAGATGATCGGCGTAGTTGTACAACAGTAAATTGTATTGAGAACGGGCGCACCAAACTCAACAAACCGGGTTTTTATACCTAGGTGGATGGCTGTAAGGATACTTTTTTGTAAAAAACTCGGTTTCTGCATCCAAAAGTGCGATCGTAATTCCTGGTATTGAGAATAACAATTACAGGGCGATTTGCCAACCGTGAATTAACACGTCAATTAACACGTCAATTAACACAAACTTTGTCGGAGGACAAACTCTATGGGCTGGTTAAAAAGATTGTTTGGTTTAGAAAAACTAGAAAATCAAGAAACTGTTGACGCTCCTGCTTACCAAGCACCTGTTGCTCAAGCTCAAGCTCAAGCTCAACCTGCTGCGAGCGCTCAGACAATCCCGCCGGAACGCATGGGATTGAACGGAGAATATGATCAAAGCGGTTTAGCTAAACGGGTGGCTCAGGCTTTCGATGCAAATCCAGATGTGGCGGATATTGAGACTGTTTATGTGGCTCAACTTGGCACTACGGTGGTTCTCAAAGGTACAGTTCCCAGTCAGGAAATTGTCAACAAGTTGGTGACAATTGCTAAAGGTGTGAAGGGTGCAACTGGGGTGGAAACTAATGAAGTTACTGTCGGCTAACGCGACGGTTATTTCTAATAGTTAGCTGTTAGCAGTTAACAGTTAACTTAACTGCTAACTGTTAACTGTTAACTGTCTTTTTTTATCTATCATGGTTTCAATAAAATATATGACAGGGGAAACCTTAGAACCTACTCGGGGTAAATTAGAACGGACTCTTTCGCAGGGAATTCAAGCTTTGTACCGCTCTCAACTCGGACACCCAACGAGTCAGGCGCTCTGCAATCTTTTGGATAACAAATTGATAATTGTTGTCGAAAATGGGCTTACTCAACCGGAAAAACTGCTGGCTCAGAACGGTCAGGAAGATTTGGCTTTGCAGGTGCGGACAGAATTAGAATCTCTTCTGGAATTGCCACTGAAAGAATTAATCCAAAAGGTTTTGGGCGTGGGAGTCACTGATTTGCTCCGCGATGCGACCTTGGAGACAGGCCGCACTGGAACGATCGCAATTTTGGACTCTGCACCTCAAGTTCGTGATTCTAATTATAAATCTAAAACTCAACCAAAACCAGTGGAGAGTTGATGTGCTGGCGGATAACTGTTTCTAAATCTTTGATGTTAAAAGGTTTGGAAAGGTATTCCGTGCAGCCTGCTTGGAGAATTCGAGCGCGGTCTTCTGGTTTTGCTAGTGCTGTGACAGCAACAATCGGAATATGTCTGAGATCGGGGTTTTGTTGGACGCGCTTTACGACTTCCATACCGTCTATATCCGGCAGGCAAATGTCGAGTACGATTAGGTCGGGAGGTCGATCGACTGCTGCTGAAAGAGCCGCGTACCCGTCAACTGCTCCCACGCAGTCGCAGCCGAATAAATCGAGTATTTGTGTCAGCAGCTCTAAGTTGTCCGGATTGTCGTCTACAGCCAAAATTACAGGACGCTTGTCAACCGGGGGTTGACCGCTACTGAAAGACGAGGATTCCAATTCATTGCTCCAGTTAGGGTAGTTCATAAATGCCGATCGAAACGCTCAAAAAATTTGTTACCGAGGCATTCTTCAAGTGGCGCTGCGGCACTTGACACAGATTGGCTCGTATTTCTAGCTCTCCCATGACCAGTGTTTGGTCTACTAAGCCGATACAATATCGCTACAAGCTGCAGGCAAAAAGACCGCAGTTGATTAACCCCATAGCATCTGCTTAATTCTACATCTCCCAGCGCCCATTACCAGGTGAGGCTGTCTTGGTGCGTCAGCCTTGGTAAAAATACGCAATAACTACGAAAAATCTTACCAATAAAGCATCCTCGCTTAATAGCATTGAAGAGTGGCGACAGCTTTTTAGGATATTAACTACATTAGACATGGGTTCCCATACAGGGATCTACCTAAAGGAAGATTCTAACCGATACTTAATTTTAATAACTTCCACCTGCTGAGAGATACTTGATTACTCTAGTTTAGGCTTCAATGTTTTTAACTCAATTGGCGTAAGTCCCACACCGTAACTCTACCCGGTTCGGTGTTGGGATATAAGCCAAACAAAAATATAGAAAGAGTGGGCATATAGAGTTGATTTGAGTTAATATATAGATGGTTGCGACCCACTCACTCGGCTGTAATAACAAAACGGTCATAGTAGCAGTAATATGCTTACCGGGAAACTGCGAGAGAAAGGAGGAAAAGGCAGACCGCTGGTTAGTATGGTATGCCCTGCTGTAAAAAATAACCCATGTTTGTTGTACGAAAAGAGTTTTTGGTCTTAGGAAATAGGACTTCTGCGTGGGTTCCCTACGAGGGGATAAAGGGCGTAAAAACCCAGAGATGCTGTGTAAGACTCCGATCGTCTTTGATGACGAATATTCAGCAATGAATATCCCCAATAGAGCGACGGCAAACGAGACACGAAGCCCGAATTATAACGGTACTCCGTTTAGTTTGGGTATTTCACGTAGTAATCATCACAATTTAAGCAAGTAAAAAAAATCAGTTTTTACTTGAGATTTACCGGATATTAACCTAGGAGGTTTTAATGACAATTCCAATCAGAGACGACCTGACTTACATTTTGCTCAAAAAGATTGCCAGCGGCAACGGCAGGGGAGAGTCAGAAATTAGGAACGCAGCGGAAGAATATGTCGGTCACCCGGTGGCGGAAGCGGAATTGCTCGGTCATTTGGACTACCTCAACCAAAGGGAATTTATCAAAGCTCAGTTTAGTGGCGAGCCTTATGGAGGAGCTGAGTTAGCGCCGCCTTTAGTGGCATTTCAAGAAGCTGAGTTAACAGAAAAAGGCCGCAAACTGTTACACAAAATGGAGACGAATCCTCCGACCTCGCTCCACCAGGAAGGATCGGCAGTTCCTATCGCTTCAAAGGATATGCCGTTTTTGGAAAAAGTGATGGTAAACGGTCACTTGGAGGATATTTTTGATGCCCGCGACATTACCGAAGTAGTGTACCGGGTCATGCGCGACGTGATGACAAAAGACGCCATCGAGCACGTGGAATCTGAATTGCACAAAGAAGTTTTGCCTACGGATGACAAAACCCTGCAACAAGAAATAGCAGACCTCTGGAAAGATACCAATCCGCTGGTGGGATTGCTGAGCCGGATACGTCAGCCTTTGACCGGCGCGCCTGCACCTTTGGGGATCGATGGCAATTTGTTTGCACGGAGGGTGGAATTAGAAGGCGCACTTCCTTCAGGAGTAAAACCGGAAACTGCGATCGCGGCTGTATTTTCGGCAACGAAGGATGAGCTGTCCGAGGAGCGAATTCAGGAAATAGCTGGCTTTTTGCCGGACAGAATTCGGGGAATTTGGGAGTCGGCTTAACGAGACCTTTTAAAGTATAAATACTTACCAGCCGGCTTGACCAACGAGTATTCTCCCTCCCGAGGGCAGAATACTCGTTGGTCAAGCCGGTTTCTCTATTACGTTGTGTCTTGTAGCTGTGTAATTGCTTTGTAATGAGGACTTGAGTCCCGATCAAACTCGATCGGACTTTCGTCCTCACTAATTGTCAGATCGCTCTTTCCTTGCCTTGTAAGTGCTGTGAAACACCCGGTTTATCACCGAAATATGTCGAAAAACCCGAAATATCCCTATAAACCGAGTTTCTGGCTCTTGGGTTGGGTCAAGTCTCTAGAGGGAGCGAAAGTGTTGTAATGTATAATACAGGGCAAGTTAAGACTGTGGCTCGCAAAAATGCTGTCAACAGCCCGGGAGATCAAAAGCGATGACCCGCACCAAAGTTAGACAAATGTCACGATCGACTTTAAAACAAGAGATTTTACTCAATCGAATTACCAATCGCATTCGCAACTCTTTAGAACTGCAAGAGATTTTGACGACAACTGCGCGAGAAATCCGCAGCTTTTTAGAAAGCGATCGAGTAAAAGTTTATCGCTTTGAGGCAGACGGTAGCGGTGAGGTCATTGCTGAGTCCATCAACGGCGACAAATTGCCATCTATGCTGGGTTTGCGCTTTCCACCAGGCGACATTCCCTATAGTGCTCGGGAAATGTTTCTCAAAGCGCGGCAGCGAGTGATTGTAGATGTGGAATTGAAGCATCAAACAATTAATCGGTTAGATTGTCCCGAAACCGGCAAAACTTTAGCAGTTGAAGATATTAGCTATCGTCCTGTAGACCCCTGTCATGCTGAATATCTAAAGGCTATGGGGGCACGTTCTTCTCTGACGGTGCCGATCGTGCATCAAAATCACCTTTGGGGACTGTTGGTGTCTCACCATAGCCAACCAAAACGGTTTAGCGATCGAGAATTGAAAATGGTGCAGTTGCTTGTGGATCAACTTTCAATTGCGATCGCCCAATCTTTTCTACTCACTCAAGCTAGACAGCAAGCGCGCGACGAAGCCGTTATCAACCAAATTACCAGTTTGCTGCATTCTCCTCTGGAAATCAACGAAATTCGGAAAGCAGTTCTGGAACAAACAGTCAAGCATTTGCATGGTTCGGGAGGGCGACTCTACATTGCAGCCGAGTTTGGCGATCGGCCGGCTTTGCTTTATACCTGTGGCCAACAGCCCACGGACATCGACCTTGAACTCAGCCCGTTTTGGCAGCAGATCATGTGGTTTGACAACCAAGGCGATCAAACACAAACTGCTAATCATACCAGCCAATTAGGTATTTTTGAAAATCTATATTCCCAGCATCACAGTTCAATTGACAGCAATGTTTCCAGTTTTCTCGTACCGCACTTGTACGCAATTTCTGATATTTCTAAAGAATCTAAACTTAAATCTGTATCTGCCAATTTAGTCGCAGCTTCCATTCGATCATTTTTGGCAGTACCGCTGCAATATCGCCAACAGTGCATCGGCTGTCTCACCGTTTTTCGCAGCCCTATAGAAACCGAAATTTTGTGGGCGGGCCGTTGCAGTTCGGACGCCCGGCACGATCGTCCCCGACAGTCCTTTGCAGCTTGGAAAGAAATCAAAAAAGCCGAAGCTCAAAAGTGGACCAGCGAGGAACAGAAGCTAGCACAATCTTTAGGAACTCACCTGTACATGGCTGCAATGCAGAGGCGCGTCGAGGCGATGATCCGACATCAAGCTTCTCACGACCCATTAACCGGTTTACCTAATAGATTACTCTTTAACGAAAGGCTGTCTTTAGCTTTAGCTAGCGCTCACCAAAATGGAGAAATGCTGGCGGTAATCTTTCTAGATTTGGATAGATTTAAAAATGTTAACGATACTCTCGGTCACCCAGTGGGCGATTTGTTGCTGCAAAGTGTATCTCGGCGTTTGACTAACTGTTTGCGCGTCGGGGATTCGATGGCTCGTTGGGGCGGAGATGAATTTACTGTGCTGCTGTACAATATCAACACCCCAGAGGAAGCAACTAAGATTTGCCAGCTAATTATCCAGAGTTTAAGCAGTCCTTTTGATTTTGAGGGCCTGGAACTTTATATTAAGGCTAGCTTGGGAATTGCTTTGGCTCCTTACGACGGAGAAGATGCAGAAACTTTGCTAAAAAATGCTGATGCTGCGATGTACAAAGCTAAACAGAAAGGCCGCAATAATTATCAGTTTTACACGCAGGCGATCGGCAGTAAAGTCTCCGAGGCTCTTAACTTAGAAAATCATCTTTACAAAGCTCTAAAAAACTCAGAGTTTGTCCTGCACTATCAACCGCAAATAAACTTAAAGACTGGCAAAATAGTGGGGATGGAAGCTCTGATTCGCTGGGAGCATCCCGAACGCGGTTTGATTTCTCCCGATCGATTTATTCCCTTAGCTGAGGAAACAGGATTAATCTGCCAAATTGACGAATGGGTGATGCGGACTGCTTGCTTGCAAAATCGAGCGTGGCAGTTACTGGGATTGCCGCCGATGCGGATAGCGGTAAATTTATCAGCCCGGCAGTTTCTGCAACCTCACACGGTACAAATCATCGCGGAAATTTTATCAGAAACCAAGTTAAATCCCGAGTATTTAGAAATAGAAATTACCGAGAGCATTGCCATGACAGATGTGAGCTTTACGGTGTCGGTATTGCAGCAGTTGCAGGACATGGGAATTCACATTTCTCTGGACGATTTTGGCACCGGTTATTCTTCGCTGTGGTCTCTGAAAAACTTTCCCCTCAATAACTTAAAAATAGACAAATCTTTCGTGGCAGATTTGGTGACCGGCAGCAGCGGTGCTACTATTGTGAAACTGGCGATCGCCTTGGGACAGGGCCTGAATTTACAGGTGATTGCTGAGGGAGTGGAAACAGCAGAACAGTTGGCGTTTTTGCACTCGCATCAGTGCGATATGGGCCAGGGTTACTTCTTTAGCAAACCAATACCGGCGGCGGCTATAACCCAATTGTGCCTAGAAAATCAATCTGGGAAATAATATCGATTCCGCTTGCACCGTCCGTGATTGTTGACTGTTGACTCACAGTGAACAGTCAACAGTGAACAGTCAACAGTCAACATTCAACATCATTCCGGTGTAACCGGAAATGATATTACTGCCAAACAAACACTTTCGCTTCGTATTCCGGCAAGTCAATCATAATATTGTTATCGCCAGATTCAATATCATAATTGCCCGTCCATTCGTGCCAATTTCCGTTTGCCGGGAAGTTGGGAACGGTGTAACCCGCTAGATAATTTTCCGACCAATTAACCACTACTACAACTCTCGAACCTTCATCGTTCCAGCGAGTGTAAGCAAAAACTTTAGAGTCGGGGTCTTCGTGGAAAAAGTCGATGTTTTCTGTGTAAAGTGCTTGGTTATTTTTACGCAGGTGAATCAAGCCTTTGTAGTATTCCCACAAACCTTTATTCAGGTCATTTCCTAGCAGCGTCCAGTCAATTTTAGCTTGCTCAATTGTTTTGGCTTTGTATTCGCCAAATTCTTCGCCCATCCAAATCAGCGGCACGCCAACTGCTGTCATTAACACCACCGTTCCCAACTTCGCCCGCTTGAAGGCGGCTTCATCCAAAATCCCGCGATCGCCCAATTCGGCAAAAACGCGATCGTGGTCGTGATTACTCAAATAATTGACTACATTCGTAGCACCCAAGAAACCTTGCCGCTTGCAGTCGATTACCTCTTTGAGCAGTTCTAAATCAAAATTGTCCCCGCAGAGTTGTGGAATTATGGAGTGATAGAAACTGTCGTGCCAGCAGCCGTCCATCGGCCCGTCTTGATTCGTGATGCTGGGATTTTCGGGAATGTATTCGGCAACGGTATAAAACGGTTTTGGGCCGGCGGCGTTTTTGGCTTCTTGAACTATCCAGTGCATGAAATCGTAGTTAGCAATTTGTCGCGCCGCATCGAAACGAATGCCGTCGAGATGATATTCTTGAATCCAGAAGCGGACTGTATCGCCAACAAATTTGCGCGCCGGGAAAGTGCCTAAGTTTTCGTCGTAGAATTCGTAGTTAAATTCCGGGCCCCAATTGTTGTCAGGATCGCGGGGTTCGTGGTGGTACCAATAATCGTGATCGATTTGAGTGAGGGGGCTCGATGCTTCCGAGTGGTTGTAAATCCCGTCCATGATGATGCGAATACCGCGGCCGTGACACTCGTCTATCAGGTTTTTGAGTTCTTCTGTGGTTCCGTAGCTGGACTCGGTAGCGAAGAAGTAACGGGGGTTGTAGCCCCAACTGTAGTCGCCTGGGTATTCTTTGAGGGGCATGAGTTCGATCGCATTGATGCCGAGTTCGACTAGGTAATCGAGTTTTTCGACGACGTGCTTGTACTTGCCGCGGGCGAAAGGATCATCTTCGCCGCCGGAAAAGTCAGCAATGTGCATTTCATAAATCACTAATTCCCGATCGGCCGGTAGCGGCTTATCGTCGTGTTTCCAGACGTAGGTATCGACAATGCGATCGCCATCTTTGATCCGAACAACGCCGTTTTGAGTGGGATTGTCGATGTCAGTCGCGTAGGGATCGACCACATCTACCCACTGATCTGCTTCCACAAACCAGCTTTTCGACTGAACGCGGAATTTGTATTGATAAACGCCATCTTCCAACTTAACTCGCGTGCGGAAATAACCTTCTTCGTCCTTTTCCATCGGAATCTCTTCCCAATTAGAAAAAGAGCCCATCAAGGCAGCTCCTTTGTTGTATGGAGCAAATAACTTGAATTCAATTGGAGCGACCATAATACCTCTTTCTAAAATATTTCAGTAGCAGTTGATACTTTTAATCTCGCAAATTTAAGCGAACTCAGCATCACTCTACGGATATAATTTATTTAAGGCTTAACTATTCCTAAAAGTATCGTAATCTGGTCTCTGCCTGCGCCTTTTATGAAGTGAAATCCCGCAATATTGGCAGTGCGAGCGAAATTTATCTAACTGGGGATATATCAACAATAAATATTAGTAATATGATACTTTTTTAGCATCTATCTTAAGGTAGATTTACTTTTTTCAATATTTAAAAAAATATCTGTACTGGGATAGATGCGGCTTTAAACTTTCTCCTTTTTTAACAACAAACAATTGCTCGGCTGGTGCACACTGCCTGCCCTAATTTTTTGGTAACAATTAGTCAGTCGGTGTGCACTGCACACCCTAAATCAGTGGCCGTAAGGTGCGCCCAGCGCACCCTACTTTTAACTTGATTTTGCCTGATGATAAGGCTTCATCCAACCAAGCCAGAACGCAGGGCGAGAACGGCTGCCTGAGTGCGGTCATCAGCGCACAACTTGTTCAAAATATTGCGGACGTGAGTCTTGACTGTACCGACAGTAATGTACAGCTTTTCGGCGATTGCAGCATTGCTGTAACCCTGCACGATCAGTTCCAAAACCTCTAATTCCCGCTCGGTTAAAGGGTAAGTCTCAATGATGTGACTAAACTCGGGTTCGGCAGCCTTAATTGTGACTCTTTTGCCCTCAGCCTTCGGTTCTTCCGGCGCGGGTTCCTGAGTGCGAGCTTGTTTCAGGACGATGCGGGCGATCGCCGGATCGATCCAAGAGTTACCTTCGTGAGTTACTTTTACTACATCTAATAACTGATCGAAGCTAATATCTTTCATGCAGTAAGAGTCAGCTCCGGCGGCAAAAGCTGCCAGAACTTCTTCTTCATTGTCTTGAAAAGTCAGAATCAAAATTTTTGTATCAGGATCGGACTCCGCTACCGATTTTTTGAACTTTTGTGTAAGTTCAATGCCATCAAAATCCGGCAAGCCAATATCTACAATTGCCACGTCAGGTTTTGAAGACTGAAGCAGTTTCAATCCCTCTGTAGCGTTAGCTGCATCGCCGACAACTTCTATCGTGTCACGCTGTTGTAAAGCTGTGCGGATGCCGACTCTTGTCAGGTCATGGTCTTCTACCAAAGCAACGCGAATTTTACTCATCTTTCTTCCAATAGTCCGCTAAACTTTTAAAATATCGTCAACTGACTCAGCTAAACTGAGAAAATTTGAGAATGTGTCCTGATTTAGGGTTTTACAGGTCGCACATCATTTTAAAGCATACTCATGCAGCCGCCAAGAATGCAAGTTAATTTTTAAGTTATTTTGCGGCGATGCCTGCAGGAGCCCGATCGGGACAGGTAAGCTCTCAATGTTTTAACAGTTTAACTGAATTATCTCATTGTCCGCCCGTTGATAGAGGTAAAGATACCACTACCCAGATAGATTTAAAGTATAAAAAATTTTGATGCACTTGGCTCGTCAAAATCAATAAAGCTAGCAGCACGAGTCTTTAGCCGGTGTTAGGGCTCTAGTCCAATGCTTATTTATATAACCTGTTATGACTCAGTATCACGGCAATAAGTCTTTTCAGTCGGAGTTTTCCGACTCGGAAATCTTACACAAAGTATCTGAAATAACATCCCCCCAACCGCAAGTTTGCGACTGCGAAACTCAGGACGATCGCCTGTGGTCGGCAATTCCTCACATAGTTTGGAAAACAAATGCCGACGGCTGGGTGACTTATTTAGGTCAGCGCTGGGAGGAATATACGGGGGTATCAGCAGTAGCAGCTTTGGGTTTCGGCTATCTGGCGCAGGTCCACCCAGAAGACCGTCCTCGTCTGTTGGCGAGCTCGCGCATTGGTGAGTTTCCGCCGCCAAGCTACGAAATTCTATTTCGTCTGCAGACGCGAGAGGGCACTTACCGCTGGAACCTGGCCAGAGGAACGCCGGCTAATCTAGACAGTCAGGAAGTTTTGGAGTGGGTGGGAACCTATATAGATATGGAGCCGATCAAACAAACTCAAGCCGAGCCCCAAGCAGAACCAGAGTTTTGGCGCCATCAAGCGCGCTCGGAAGCTAACTTCAAAGATGAAAAATGGTGCGAAGCCCGGACGGTAATAGAGGCTGGGCAGGAGTTACAGGTGATAGAGCAGTTTACAAATATATTGAGCCAGCGCGCGGGTAGCTTGTGCCAGTTGTTGCAAGCCATCGCGGATGCGACTGTAGAGGCGATCGCAGGAGCGGAATTTTGCCTAGTTGCTCTCTTGGAGTCCGATTGCAGCGGCCTCAAACTCAGCGCTGTCGGGGGCACGGAAAACTTTGGTGGGGGCAAAACCCCGCACGTGCAAAACAAGCTGTTGTGGAAAGCATTTGCCACGGGAGAGTCTGTACTGTGGCGGTCGGAGTGCCGCAAAGGCTTGCTGCCGGCGGCGGCTTGTGCAGTGGCGATCGATTCGGGGGAAAGCGGGCGTTTGGGTGTGTTAGCCATCGGCAACGGGAAAGACAGCATGGCGATGGACAGGCATACTCAGCAACTGCTGGCGGTGATGGGAAAACAAGCTGCGATCGCAATTAACAACGCGCTGGCGATCAAAAAATTAAAAAAGCAGG
The DNA here is from genome assembly GCF_036705715.1 of Microcoleus sp. AT3-D2. Classification (NCBI taxonomy): domain Bacteria; kingdom Bacillati; phylum Cyanobacteriota; class Cyanophyceae; order Oscillatoriales; family Microcoleaceae; genus Microcoleus; species Microcoleus sp. AT3-D2. The sequence goes on from NZ_JAUBVE010000042.1 coordinate 26,514, forward strand.
AACAGCTTTTAGACTTGCAAAACGAGCTGCTAATTCGCCAGCAGGAAGAACTAGAAAATCAGGGGCGACGCATTCAACAGCAAAAATTGGAACTGCTAGAAGCAGCCAAGTTAAAATCGCAATTTTTGGGCATTATGTCCCACGAATTGCGAACTCCCATGAATGCGATTATCGGCTTTTCCCAATTGCTGCTGCGCCAGCACAAACAACTGCTGACCGCCCAGCAAAGACAAATGGTGGGGCGCATTTTAGATAACGGCAAAAATCTGCTACTGCTGATTAACGATATCCTCGACCTCTCCAAAATCGAGAGTGGCCGCACAGAATTAAAAATTGAAAAATTTGATTTAGCGCATTTAGTAATGGATGTCGCCCTGGAATTCGGAAATCAAGCCACCGATAAGAACGTGGCAATGTCCGTCAGCGTCTGCTTGCAGAATCAGCTTATAGTTAATGACAAGTTGCGCCTGCGGCAAATTTTGGTCAATCTCGTTTCCAACGCGGTTAAATTCACACATCAGGGCAGCATCTACATTGAGGTGCGGGAATTTAATCGCGATCGGCTAATTATCACCGTTCGGGATACAGGAATCGGCATCTGTGAAAAGGATCTCCCCCACGTTTTCGACAAATTCCATCAAGCCGACCAAACCACAACTCGCCAATATCCAGGCACGGGTTTAGGACTAGCTATTTGTGCTTCTTTAGTCAAGATGATCGACGGTACAATTACTGCCGAAAGTCAACTCAAAAAAGGTTCGACTTTTCGGATGGAATTCCCACGAAAAATTTACCCTAAAAAACTCACTGGCTGACTAAAGCCTTTTTATATTTCTCAGATGAGCTGGTTTTAACTGCTCATACAAAAACTTTCGTCCCTCTCTAAGACACGAAAGAATAAAACTGTTCATACAAGAACTTTCTTCCCTCTCTAAGACACGAAAGAATAAATAGGACTAAGAGTAAAAAAAGGTTTTATATCATGTCCGATCGAGTGACCGCGATTAAAAGGGCGGGTTTTTGAGATTGTCAATTATTGGCAGATATTTTTCGTGAGGGAATCTCCTACCGTATTAGGGGTAATCGACCGGACATAATATTACCTACTAATTATAGCGGTAGGGTGCGCCTCGACGCACCCTATAGAGGTTTTGGGTAATTCCTTTATTCTTGATATCGTTTCCGGTTGCATGGGAATGATCAAGTCAAGGTCGCGCAATTCCACATTCCCCCACTCCCCACTCCCCACTCCCCATCATAAGGAGTATAACCGGAATTGATATGAGTCCCTCTCTACTAGGAGGAGAGTTTGTGTAGGATAGGTTGCAACAGCAGACTCTTATCTAAAGACTAGAAGTTTTCCCTACTTCCGCCTGAGTAGAAATTGGTTTAACATCGGTGTAGCCCATATTATTAGCTACGTCGCGCAGCACCGAAATTTGCTGTTCAAAATCAAGACCTTCAATTTGACCCAACACGCCATTGACAGCCTCAGTTGCCTCATATCCTTCGGGGATATCGACAATTTTTTCCCCCATATCAATAGCCCAAGCATACCAAACCACCAACTGATTGTTAGCAGTTAAAGCTCCATAAGCGTGAGAATAGGGCGTGTCGTCGCGGTTGACAATCCCTCGCATTATATTCAGTTGTTGGTCATGGGAAAGCTTGTAAAAATCATCCAGCAGCATGGGAGCTAATTCTGGTTCGGCAGCGGCGGGAGCGGCTGGTGTAATTGAATCTCCCATTTTTTCATAAACAAAGTAGAGCAGTGCCAGCTTTTCATCTGTACCCAACCCGTTGATTGTCTGAAGGATGTTTTGAGTCTCGTTGGAGAGAGAGTGAGGATTGGTCGCGGCGGGTGAGTTCATAAACAAAATTCCTTAAAAATGCTTCCAGAATATATAAATATCAAGATTTGTAAGTGCCCGTCACCATCCCCGAGAGGTAATACGATTTTAGATTTTAAATTTTAGATTTTAGATTAAACAATGGGGAATGGCTTAGTATGTATGGGTTAGGAGCTTGTCTAAAGCTGCATTCTTTTCGGAAAGTGGTGTAATGTTAAGGCACAACCCCAGAATAAATCATCCTTAAGATAGAAGCCAACGATACATCTGCGGGTAGATGAAAAAGCCGGGATATAAGTAATAATTGATACAGTGCATTGTTAAATAAAACTAGCAAGGAGTCGGCTATGTCTCAAATCAATACAGAACAAAATAACACTGAAAGCTTTGACGCTCAGCAGATCACTGAAAGCGCGGAAGCTGGAGAACAAAAGTTGCCGACCGTTGATGTATCAGCAGACTACGAAGCTTCAAAAGAATTCAGCGTTAGTGAAATTGATCGCACGGGTGCCGGCGCTCAAGCTGCCGCCGCTGCAACTGCACCTAAATTTCCTATTCCCACTCCTAAAGATATCGCAAAGCCGGCCGATAAAAGCGGCAAGCCCGATGATTTTCGTTCGATGGCTCAGGAAATTAAGCCCACAGGTACACCGGGCGAAGTTACCGACGATGTGATGCAGAAAGCGATCGATCGTGGTACTCCCGGCAGTTAATTTAGAAATTCTCCATCCTCGATGCAAAACCTCTGTATTGTAGGGTGCTTATGGCGCGCCTTATTCGTATAATTCGCGCGTCAAACCACTTTTTGCATAACTCCTGAATGCTCAAGTGAGTGCACGATAAGCTGCAATACAGTAGGGACACAACATTGTTGTGTCCTTAAGGGCTGCAATACGGTAGCGAGACAACATTGTTGTGTGCTTAAAGCGTTAATTTTAAGTCTCCCTAATCGCTTAATTTTAAGTTGATCGCCGACAAATTTTGCCGACAGTGCGATCGCCCAAAATTTCAATTACTAAATCCACCCGATCGCCCTTTTCAACCATCGACTTAATAAATAACTCGGGATGCAGCGCTTTCCAGAAATATTCGACAAACCTATTAATTTCGGCCTCTGACATTCCCGACTTCCCCGCCGCCATCATTTCTTGTTCCGCCTGATTGCGCCAGACTTGAGAAATGCGATAATCTTGGGGATACAAAACCATCAACCGATCTAATCGGTTCCACAGCGGCAGATAGTCGTGCAGCTTCGCATTCATATCCCGCGCAAACCGACAGTCGCCCTCTGTGGAAATCGGAAACGGTGCACCCGCCAAAAACTCGTTCAATTTGGCATCAACCACCGGATTCACGCCGACAAACCAACCTTCAAAAAGTACAATATCCGCACCGGAAATAATTTCGGGTTGACTTCTATCTCCTGCACCTCCATAGGCTGATTTGTCAAACCTGGGAATTTCTATATTTTTAATTATATCCGGTTTTATGGCATCAGATTTGGGATTGTCAACTGCTGCTAATTCGCGAGTTTGAGAACCGCGCAAGTTGTCTAAAACTGCGATTCCCAGGTCAATATCGTGAGTGCCGGGGGGGCCACGCCAAATTAAACGCGGGTCGGCTTTTTGGAGTTGTTGGCGATCGGCATAAGTCTTGTAAAGATCGTCTAAAGAAAGGTTGACAGTAGAATATCCCAATTTTCCCAGAATCAGCCTCAAAACTTGGCATAAAGTAGTTTTTCCGGTTCCTTGCCCTCCTAAAATTCCTTGAATTAAAGGACGGTTTAAAGTTTGTTTGGTAGTCGATAATTGCATTGCCAGCGGCAGCCAAAGATTCCACAAAGTTTCGAGAAAAACAGTTGACTTGAGAGGGAAAGTATGCAGTTCGTCAAGAATAGAAAAGAATAAATCGGTTTTGCAGCGGACAACATCGGCTGCATTGTCGGGAGTAATGCCAAAAGCGCGCGTTAGCGAAGCCCTCGAAGAGGATCGCACATCATCCGCAAGTTCCCACAAAGCCAGGTGATGGAAGTCGGAAGCGATCGGGCGATCGCCGGCTTGCCATCGATGTAAAATTTCAACAGGGGTTACAGTCGATCGATCCATATCCTAAAAACTCTCGCTAGCGGGGGCGGGTTTTGTACAATTACTATCTACAACCGACAAATATTTCCCCTCCTTTTAAGAACCTAGTTTGAAAGCCTCCACAAATAAATTGTAAGTCACGCCAATTTTCAGAGCATAGAGCATATCCACCCAAAAAGAACGGGCTACAGGCCGCGGGCTGCCGTAAACCAGCCAGCTCGCAAACTCAGTCAACAAAACCAACAGCCCGGCCACGATAATATCCCAATCAGCAGATTGTCCGGCGATTGTCGAAATAGCAGTTCCCAAAAAAGTGCCGAACAGCAGGCTAATTAGCAGGAGCGAAATCCGTCGCCAAGGATTGTTCAGCCAGCCCCGCAAGCGATCGCCCAGGACATCAATTAATCTGTTAATTCGGGTATTCTGCATAAAAGTTATACGATTTGAGATTTGAGATTTGAGATTTGAGATGCGGAATGGCTGATGACTATTGGGGTTGGGAGTACGGGCCTATAGTGGTACTCTTATTTTCAACTGGCATTAAAAGCTATACCGATGAGTAAACAAATGCCCCTCCCAACCAACTCCAAATTCTTACCGGGGTCAGTATCTCGCCATCTAAAATCTAAAATTTAACATCTAAGATGGTATTAAGCGATCGCGGACTTATAGCCGAGAACGGTCAAGTAATTAAGTGTAACTGTATCTTGTGGCACAGCAGCCCCGGGTTTTACATTAAAAATAGTTAAGACTAATTGCGGGTGCAGTCTATCCTTTAAGCCTAAAATTTATGAATCTTAAAATTTACCCGATCATAATTGGAGTGTGGATCGTCCTAATTACAGGAATGTTTTTAGGACGTTTTGAAATCACTATCTCCAACGGTTCAAATCAGTCGAGCGATTGGCCCTCACAAGCCACCGCACATCCCCGCACACCCCCGGTTTCCCCAGTTGCGACAGCTTCAGCAGACACCGCCAGCGAGCCCAAACCCGACTCAACACCAACCCCCCCAGAGGCAGAGGAGGAATTGCTTTCCTCAATCCCTGTAGATGCTAAGGCCTCCGGTCTTTTGCGCGTCAGCAACCGCAGCGAACACCCAGTGCGAGTGGCCCTGCTGTCGAAACGGCAAGCCAAGGAATCCTACGGCAAACCGGCGCACTGGGATTTTGCGCCGGGGGAAGGCGGCGGCAAGGGACTGATGCTATCGCTGCCGGAGGGCAAGTTAAAAGTTAAACGGGGAGACATTCTGGTGGTTTTTGCTCAGGATGGTTCTCGCCGCTACTGGGGGCCTTTCGTCACTGGGGAGACACCCTCGCCGGCTTGGAACAGCACAGCCGGAGAATGGCAATTAATTTTGCAGCCGTGAACGCTTAGCTGCTGGTGCCGAGATTTTGGTCGAGAAAGCCGATTGATCCGGTCTTGTTGAGAATGGTGCAACATCTGAGTTTAACCTCACATAGCCGCACCATTCTCAAGAACAGGCTGTCCGGCCTGTTTCACAAAGAGTGAATTTTCTTGTGGGGAGTAGGGTTGGGTACGCGAACCCGCCCATAAAAGCCTTGTTGACAATGGTGTAACATCTGAGTTTAACCGGATGCGATCGAATTGGGAGTTTCGAGAATGCGAATCTTTCGGTAGACTCTCTATGCGAGCTAAAATTTTAAATCTAAAATCGCAGGAAGTTTGGGTGAAGGAAGTTATTAAAAATTTGTCAGAGTTTAGGAAGCGCCCGTTAGCGAAGCCCTCGAAGAGGATCGCACCTTTGCTGCTATCGATTTTATGGCTGTGCGCGATCGCCTGGGTAGGTTTCTTGTGGAATCTCGGCAACATCGGTTTAGTTGACGAAACCGAACCGTTGTTTGCCGAAGCCGCCCGTCAAATGACGGTGACAGGAGATTGGATCACTCCTTTTTTCAACGGCGAAACCAGGTTTGACAAGCCGCCGTTGATTTACTGGCTGATGGCGGTGGCTTACCGCACTCTAGGCGTTAACGAATGGGCCGTGCGTCTTCCGTCGGCTTTGTGCGCGATCGGTCTGACTTGCCTCGGATTCTATACCCTATCGAAATCGAAGGAAGAAGGAAGTTCGGCACCGAGCACTGTACGGGATTTAACGGATGTCAGGAACAAGGAAGAAGAAACAGAGAATAACCACTCAAAACTCAAAACTCGCCGTCTCCCACTCTTTCTTTCTACTCCTTGGATTGGTGCGGCCCTAATAGCTTTAAATCCCCAAACTATTGCCTGGGGACGGACTGGCGTTTCAGATATGCTATTAGTTAGTTGTATGTGTTCGGCACTCCTCGCATTTTTTCTCGGTTACACTCTAGAAGAACAGAGAGAAAAAGCAGAATTTTCCACCGTTTCCACTTCCCGATTTCCCAATAAGTGGTATCTGACTTTTTACGTACTAATTGCCTTAGCAATTCTGGCTAAGGGGCCTGTGGGAATTGTCCTGCCAGCGCTGATTGTTGGCTGCTTCGGGCTTTATTTGGGAAATTTTCGGCAACTTTGGCGCGAAATGCGTCCGGTGTCGGGAATCTTAATTATTCTGGCGATCGCCCTGCCTTGGTACATTTTCGTTATTTTAGACAACGGTCAAACTTATATTGACAGCTTTTTTGGCTATCACAATTTCCAGCGTTTTACTGGAGTAGTCAATAAGCACTCGGCACCTTGGTATTTTTACTTTTTTGTAGTGCTAGTTGGTTTTGCACCTTGGTCGATTTATTTGCCGGTGGCGATCGCCCGCACCCGTTTTTGGCAGCGCAGTTATTGGCGTCGTCAACCGCGATCGGCTCAGTTGAGTTTATTTGCCTTATTTTGGTTCGGCTGCATCTTTGGCTTTTTTACGATCGCCGTGACCAAATTGCCCAGTTATGTATTGCCTTTAATCCCCGCCGCTGCGATTTTGGTAACGCTGCTGTGGAGCGATATTATTGCGGGCAACGGACCCGAAAACAGGTGGGGAAAGTTAGAAAAAAAACCTAATTCTTTACCGCGAGGGCTGTTAGTTACATACATTTTTAATGTCATATTTTTATTAATTGTAGCCGGAGCAACTTTCTACAGCTACAACTGGCTGGGAGATGACCCGGCTATGCCCAATTTTCCCCAAGCAATTCAGCAGTCGGGATTGCTGATTGTCGGCGGTGCGATTTGGATAACTACAGCGGTGGCGATCGCACTTTTACTTTGGAAGCGACAACAGCGCTGGATTTTGGTTGCTAACTTCATCGGGTTAGTAGCATTTATCATCTTTGGTCTTACTCCTGCCTACAAAGTAGTCGATATCAACCGCCAGTTACCTCTGAGAGAGTTAGCACAGGTTGCCGTTCAACAAAAACTGCCAGGGGAAGAGTTTATTATGGTTGGTTTCTGGAAACCAAGTCTGGTTTTTTATACCCAAGAGCCGGTGACTTACTACCGAGCTGTCAGAGGGGCGATCGACTACATTAAGGAATCTAAAAACCCAACTTCTCCCTCTATTTTATTGCTGGGATATCCAGAGAAATTTGTGCAATTAGGATTGCAGCCAAATCAATACCAATTGTTGGACAGTCGGGGCGCTTACCAACTCGCCAGGGTTCCGAGAACAGCATTTCGATAGTGTCTATAGTGTTATTTCATAATGCTTAAACAAGGGATAAAAATGATTAAAACTAACAATCTTCAACTACTTCCCGTCGAAAGGATTCACGTAGAAGCTTTATTACGCAATAAAAGCGAGCTTGCAGCAATTTTAAATGTCATAGTGCCTAATAGCTGGCCTCATTTCCCGGAAGCATTTTCCCTTTCTGCTGACGAATCTTGCGAATCCAATGCGCCTCCAACTGACTGGCGCAACTACTTGTTTATTCATCCAAAAAATGAAGTGCTTGTAGGCAACGGAGGTTTCAAAGGCTCACCTGATGAGTCGGGGACTATAGAGATAGGTTATGAAATTGCTTCCGAATATAGGAATCGCGGATTTGCAACTGAGGTGGCCCAGGGAATGATCGATTATGCTTTCGCTCACGAGGAGATTAAAGCAGTCATCGCCCACACTTTAGCTGAAAAAAATGCCTCGAATAGCGTGTTGCAAAAAGTGGGAATGAAGTTCATTGCAGAGGTGGACGATCCTGAAGAAGGCAAGATATGGCGATGGCAAATAAGCAGGGATGAATATCATCCGACTTGAACCGTAACGCCGTTTGGCTGTTTAAGTCACTGGTTTTGGCGGTAATTTGAAGGTTCTCGGTTGGAGCATTAAATCTGCCAGATTGAATAAAAGCTATAATCTAGTCACTACCTAAAACCCGAAGCTGGGAGCCTACAATGGTTTCAATTCTCAACAAACCCTCCTCGTTAATCCATGAGATTTGCCTTGAAAAAGTCGATCGGTGGAAGTTGTTCAAATTTAGTGAATCGCTCCAACAGCGCATGGAACAATTGTTAGAGAAGAAAAAGGCAGATCAACTAATGGCAGAAGAGGTAGCGGAACTCGACGCCATTGGGGAATTAGATCGTATCTTTACCCATATCAATGCAATGATGGCGGCTCAAGATGTCAATCAGTGAGCCGACGAGACAGGCGGTTCGAGAAAGAGCGAGCTATTTATGTGAATACTGTCATTCCCCAGAACGTCTGAGCGCGAATCGCTTTACCATCGATCATGTTATTCCACGCTCTCTAGAAGGTTCCCATGACATTAGCAACCTTGCCTTAGCCTGTCGTCGTTGCAATGAGCGACGCTACAATTTTGTGGCCGGGGTTGATCCAGAAACCCAAGAAATAGTGCCTCTTTTTAATCCTCGGCGTCAACACTGGGGTGATCACTTTTTATGGGTAGAGGGTGGGGTAGTGATTCAGGGTGTGACGCCAACAGGACGAGCTACTTGCACCCGTCTCGATCTGAACGATATGCGCTATCCAGAGGAAGATTCTATTCGAGCAACCAGGCGATTTTGGATACAAACTGGGTTGCATCCTTCACCCAGCGATCCGTGTCAAACTTAACGTAGTAATTTTTGTGAGACGACTAAACCAATAAAATTCAGACTATTTTGGTGTACTATTTTTATAGATGAGGTACACTTGTCCCAGTACAAGCATTAAAAAATCATTATTTAGGCAAAAAGCAGGTATGAAAAAATACGCTTACTGGAATAACAAAGGCGGTACAGGTAAAACTAGCTTGGCATTTCAATCTGTCGCTATGTTTGCTGAACGTAATAAGCAGGCTAAAATTCTGGTCGTGGATCTATGCCCTCAAGCTAATATCTCCGAACTATTTTTGGGTGGTTTGCTAGGTAAAGGTAGTGAGAACCTTCTCACATTACAAAGTTATAGCCCAAGAAAAACAGTTGGGGGCTATTTCCAAGAGCGGTTGCCATCACCGTACAAAATGCCACAAATTGATGTACAAGTTTTTATAAGTAAGCCGTGTGAATTCAATCAGAACATCTCTGATAATATATATCTGCTTGCTGGAGATGCGCTTGTTGAACTGCAAGCGAATGCAATCTCAACTTTAGCCAATACTCAAATTCCCGGGACTGATACTTGGCTTAACATTGTGGATTGGCTAAATGACTTCATTAAAAGCTTGGATAAGAATTATGATTACATCTTTGTAGATGCTAATCCAAGCTTTTCAATATATACACAAATTGCTCTTGCGGCTGTTGATTCCGTCATTTTGCCCGTGATGGCAGATGATTCTTCTAGAAGGGCTGTGCAAAATGCCTTTTCCTTAGTTCACGGTATTAATTTGCCTTCACCTATTTATAGTCAACATAACTTCTCGTCGCGGCTAAGCTCCGCTGGTAGGGCAACTCCTCAATTTCATGTGTTTCCCAAAAATAGGCTTACTCAGTACATGGGTGCAGCTTCAGCATATCACTCTGTACTGACATCTATTGACCAGATGATTTCAGAGATTTTGTCTTCAAGGCCTTCAGTATTTTCGTTTAATAACATCAGTGATGGGATTGTTGAGCTTCGTGATTTTCAGACAACGGGTGTAGTTGCTTTTGCTTTTGGTCTACCTTTTACAGCAATGAAACCAGGTATATATAATATGTATGCCGGTAGGGAAACTCAAGTAAAAGCTGAGTATCTAGACAACTGTATAGAATCAATGAATAGGCTAATTTCAAAGCTATGAGCGTGTTTGGACTACGCTCAACTTGCCTGAAACAATGGATAATGGATAGGATGCCATTTTAATTGTAAAAGTGTGGTAGCCATGACTGAGTTACTCGAACGTGCGATCGCCAAGTTGAAAACATTGTCTGCCAGCGAGCAAGATGCCCTCGCTTCAATGATTCTGGAAGAACTTGAAGACGAGAGGCACTGGGATCAAGCATTCTCCCGTTCCCCAGATGCTCTTGTTAAACTCGCAGCGGCTGCAATGTCTGAGTATCATGCAGGCCAAACCCAAGAACTCGATCCAGAAACATTGTGAAGTCAAGCACTACAACCGAGTTCCGTAAATTATTTGCTAATTTACCTGAACAAGTTAAAGACCAGACGCGCGCGGCGTATCGCCAGTTCAAGGAAAACCCAAGTCATCCAAGCCTGCGTTTCAAGAAGGTGCATCCAGAGTTACCCATCTATTCTGCCCGAATTAGCATAAACTATCGAGCAGTTTGTCAGTTGGATGGAGACACTGCGATCTGGTTTTGGGTTGGGTCACACGCAGACTACGATAAATTGCTGGGGCAGTTGTAGCACGATGGGGGGAATCAATTCGGGAAGGAATGGCAACGCCGATCGAGGATTGCGATCGCCCTTTGGAGTGGTGAGGAGAGCCGACCATACGTGCAATAATCAGCCATATTCTCTGGTACGCGATCGCCTGAACCTATGGATGCGCTAATCGGCAAAACTTTACAGGGTGGAAAGTACACCCTCGAACAAGAATTGGGCCGCGGCGGCTTTGGAATAACTTTCAGGGCAAATCACCGCTATTTAGGACAGCCTGTAGTCATTAAAACCCTCAACGAATCTCTGCGGCAGCAACCCAATTTTGCTGAGTTCGATCGCAAGTTTCAAGACGAAGCGAGGCGGTTGGCTTCCTGCGTTCATCCGAATATTGTCCGCGTCAGCGATTTCTTTGTGGAAGACGGACAGCCTTACATGGTGATGGACTACATAGCCGGTCAGAATTTGGGCGATGTAGTCGGTTCAAATAATCCGCTGCCAGAAAATCTTGCAATTCTCTACATCACTCAAATTGGCGCTGCTTTAAAAGTTGTTCATCAAAAGGGTTTGCTGCACCGAGATGTCAAGCCGCAAAACATTCTTTTGCGCCAAGGTACTCAGGAAGTCGTGCTGATTGATTTTGGTATTGCCCGCGAGTTTACTCCCGGTGCAACTCAAAGTCACACTAATATGGTGTCCGACGGCTACGCGCCGCCAGAACAGTATTTCGCTCAAGGAAAATATACGCCCGCCACAGATGTTTACGGTATGGCGGCGACGCTTTATACTCTGCTGACAGCACAGGTTCCTGTGGCTGCAATTTTGCGTACCAGTCAGCCGATGCCCTCACCCCGCGACTTGCAGCCTCAGCTAAGTGCTGCTGTCAGCCAAGCGGTGATGCGGGGGATGACGGTAGAAGCTCAAAATCGCCCTGCTAGCGTCGATGAGTGGCTGTCGCTGCTGCACGGGCAGCCTCATGGTGCAGCGTCGCCGAGCACCGGGCCGACAGTCGCGGTGATTCCGGGACACGGGCCTCAGTCGCCTGCAGGTTCCAGAACAGCGCCTGCTGTGGTGTCTTCTGGGCAAGGCAACCGCAAGGTTTGGTGGATTTTGGGGTTCGTGACGATCGCACTTATTGTGGCAGGTTTGGTCGGAATTGCTAGGGTTTTCCTCAACCGGCCGTCTTCGGAACCCGCACCGGTGGCCCAGGACGATCGCAATTCGGCCCCTGCTGATCCAGACGCGCGCTCAAACCCCGCACCAATTCCCGTGCCGACACCAACGCCTTTCTCGCCGCCTCCCAGAGAAACTCCGTCGCCTGCTGCTGAAACTCCAGCGCCTGCTGCTGAAACTCCAGCGCCTGCTGCTGAAACTCCAACACCAGCCCCAGAGCTAACTCCAGCGCCTTCTCCCGAAGCTGTCGAACCCACACCAACGGAAAAACTGGTTGACAAAGAGTTGCCGCCAGATCGATCGCCCGCACCCAGCGAACAACCGGGAACCAACGATCGAAAGACTCCCACAATCCCTGGGTATGCCGTTGGTACGGCGGAAAGTCAGATTTTATCGGAATTGGGAGAACCGACTGACTCTCAAGCGCGGGGCTATTGGCCAAATACTCGCACCGCACTTTACGAAATATTGCCAAATCGGATTACTCTCGGCTACATTTACGATCGCGATTCGGGCGAGCTAGTACAAACAGAGGGTTCTTTTGCCCAGTCTGTGGACGATTTGGTAGTGCGAACCGCGTTAAACGGGATGGTGGGCGGCGCCAGCAGGGAGATTTTGCAAGGTTTGGGCGACGTGCAGCAGCGCCGGAGTAATCGGTTTACGTTTAGGAAGGGTTCGCTGGAAGGGACGATCGAACGCAATGAGCGTGATCGGATTTACATCGGCGTCTGGGACGACAACCTGCATTAAACTTGGCAGCGCTGACATTTTTGACCACTGTCAATAAACCTAGGCGGGTTCTTCTGCCCACCCCACAGGAAAACTCAACTCTTGTGGAACAAGCCCGAAAGCCTGTTCAAGAAAATGGTGCACGATGTAAATATTCCCGACTCACCTTTGTGCCCAAATCGAAAATCCAAAATCTAAAATCTAAAATCTAGTTGACGCAACACGGAATATTGTCTATCATAAAAGAACACACGAGGGGCTGTAATGGTTTCGACAGGGTGGCGAAAGCTGCTCCGTGATGCAGGTCGAGAGGGAGTCTACTCTCGTTAATATCGGCTCAAAAAAAATAGTAAATGCGAACAACATCGTTCCTTTCGCTCGCAAAGCCGTAGCTGTAGCCTAAAAACTTCTTGAGCTTGGTTTAGAGTGTATGCCACCTCACTCCGTTAAAGGTAGCATAACAACCCCCAACGGATGCCCTAGCTAAACGTTTCTAGTCGGCTAGCTAGGAAAGCAATCACTAGAAAATCCTCCCATTTAGGATAAAGATGGTTCCCGCCCCGAGGATTAGAGGGGATAAACCTGTGAACGATCGGAAGGTAAATACCCGCTTTGGACGGCAGTTCGATTCTGCCCAGTTCCATAAAAAAAGTAGCGTAAAATCAATGGTTTAAGCCATTTGAAAGTTACTTTAAAGTATTAAAAGGGCTCAGAGTTAACTCTGGGCCCTTTTGTTTGGCCTAAATCTGGCTTATAGCTGAGTCTAGATCCCCCTCGCATCCCAGGGCTGTTTCATTCTCAGGAAAATCAGGGTTTTGTAGGGGTAGTGCTACCCCTACTCCCCGTTCCTACCCCCCACCGACGATCATCGAATGCGCGTTTCAAGCATCGGGGCAACGACGGGGGGTTTGCCCCGGAGCGAGAATGAAACAGCCCTGCCTCGCATCCCCATAATTAAAGGGAGTCGGGGGGATCGAGGTTTGAGACACGAGAGTGCATAAATCCAGATTGATTTCTTACTCAAAATCGATCGGACACTCAACAGTCAACCATCAACCATAAGTTACCCACCCATTAGCTACGCTGCGGGCTCATATAATTAGAACTTCACCTTGTCTGTGCGTTCTTGGAGCCTGTCGGGCGATATACTATTAGGCGGTAAAGCATTAAAAATCTTTACAAAGACCCCGATTTCTAAGCCTACTCCTACAAAGGACGGGTGAAAAATTATATGCTGATCGCTCAAAAGCTGGACAAATGAACCCAGGAATTGACTTACAAGGAAGTTTCGTAGAAGCCCTCATGAATTTGGGCTTACCGGCGGACATCGCCCAAGTGCTTTGGCTACCGCTGCCAATGTTGCTGATGATTGTCGCTGCCGTTTTCGGGGTACTCACTAGCGTCTGGCTAGAACGGAAAATTTCCGCCGCCGCTCAACAGCGGGTAGGCCCGGAATTCATCGGCCCTCTGGGAGTTTTAGCACCCGTTGCTGATGGTCTGAAGTTGGTATTCAAAGAAGACATCGTACCGGCCAAAGCTGACGCGCTGCTATTTACCCTAGGCCCGGTAATTGTGGTGATTCCAGTTTTTCTCTCCTACTTAATCGTGCCCTTCGGAGAGCATATGCTGATCGCCGATATGGGGACGGCGATATTTCTGTGGATTGCCCTGTCTAGTATTCAGCCGATCGGCTTGCTGATGTCCGGCTATGCTTCTAACAACAAATACGCCCTCCTCGGAGGACTCAGAGCCGCAGCTCAATCCCTCAGCTACGAAATTCCCCTAGCTTTGGCAGTATTGGCAGTTGTGATGATGTCCAACAGCCTCAGTACGATCGACATCGTACACCAGCAAGCCGGCTACGGGATTGTCGGCTGGAATATCTGGCGGCAACCCGCAGGTTTCCTAATTTTCTGGATTGCAGCACTAGCAGAATGCGAACGGTTGCCCTTTGACCTCCCGGAAGCAGAAGAAGAATTGGTAGCAGGATATCAGACTGAGTACACAGGCATGAAATTTGCTTTGTACTATATCGCTTCCTACGTTAACCTCGTCCTTTCTTGCCTGCTAGTAGCAGTTTTGTACCTCGGCGGCTGGGAATGCCCGATTCCTGTCGAAGTGCTGACAAATGCCCTGGGATTGAGCGAGACGACTCCTTGGTTGCAGGTAATTACCGGCTTGCTGGGCATTACGATGACCATGCTGAAAGCCTACTTTTTCCTGTTTCTGGCAGTTCTGCTCCGCTGGACTCTGCCGCGAGTTCGGATCGACCAATTGCTAGATTTGGGATGGAAGTTTTTGCTGCCCGTTGCTTTAGTTAATTTGCTATTGACCGCAGCTTTGAAGCTTGCCTTTCCTTTTGCTTTTGGCGGTTAATTCATAATAGGTAAATGGCAACAGTAAAAAAAATAGCTGTTAACCAATTACCTATTATCAATTAGCAATTACCAAAAACTCAAGTACAGAGAGAGAACACCATGCTAAAATTCCTCAATCAAGTAGGCGAATACGCCAAAGAAAGTTTTCAAGCTGCTAAGTATATCGGTCAAGGTCTAGCTGTTACTTTTGACCACATGAGACGCCGCCCGATTACGGTGCAGTATCCTTACGAAAAATTGATTCCGTCCGAACGTTTTCGGGGCCGAATTCACTTTGAATTTGACAAGTGCATCTCCTGCGAAGTCTGCGTTCGGGTGTGTCCGATCAATTTGCCTGTGGTGGATTGGGAATTTAACAAAGAAACTAAGAAGAAACAACTCAAGCACTACAGTATCGATTTCGGAGTGTGTATCTTCTGCGGCAACTGCGTAGAATATTGTCCGACTAATTGTTTGTCCATGACAGAAGAATACGAGTTAGCCACCTACGAACGTCATGAATTGAATTTTGACAACGTGGCCCTCGGACGTTTGCCCTACAAGGTTACAGACGATCCGATGGTGACACCGATGCGGGAATTCGCTTATTTGCCGAAAGGTGCGATCGACCCCCATGAAGTTTCCTACACCGATCGCCGCGCCGGTCTGCGTCCCGAGGAAATTATCGAAAAGTAAGTAATTAGTCATTAGTCAGCAGTCATCAGTTATTAGTGAAGTAACCAATTATTAATGACTGCTAACTAATGAGTAAAAACGAACAAGAGAAAACTAATAATTGAGGATAAAAAATTGTGAATCTAGCTGAAGGGGTTCAAATTGTTTCGTTTGGAATATTGTCCGTAATGATGATTGCAGGAGCACTAGGAGTAGTGTTGTTCTCCAACATCGTTTACTCAGCATTTTTGCTGTGCGGCGTATTTACCAGCATTGCCGGCTTGTACCTGTTGCTGAATGCCGACTTTGTAGCAGCAGCGCAGGTATTGATTTATGTTGGCGCTGTTAACGTGTTGATTTTGTTTGCGATTATGTTGGTGAACAAGCGCGAAGATTTCCGCACTATTCCCAACGCTTGGGTGCGTCAAGTAGCAACAGCGGTAGTTTGCGTAGGCTTGTTTGCACTGTTGGGTACGATGGTGGTGTCTACTCCTTGGGCTATTGTGGCAACGACAGGAGCACCGGCCGAAAGTTCGATCGTCACAATCGCCAAACATTTCTTCACCGACTTTTTGCTGCCTTTCGAGTTAGCATCAGTGTTTTTGTTGATGGCAATGGTAGGGGCAATTGTGTTGGCGCGCCGCGATTTCTTCCCGGATGAACTGTCAAAGAAGCTATCCGAAACACCTGCTTTGAGTTTGCCGGAAAGACCTCGCGAATTAGTTTCTGCCGGAGATGTGTCTTCGCCAGAATCTAAGTAATATTATGGTGCGCTAAGCGCACCATAGTGTTAGTTTTGTAGTAACTTTAGATTGAGACAAAATCGCAAAATTTATGCAACTGCAACTCCAGTATTTCCTGTTATTAGCCGCCGCTCTTTTCTGTATTGGTATTTACGGTTTGATTACCAGCAGAAATGCAGTGCGCGTGTTGATGTCGATCGAGTTGATGCTGAATGCTGTCAATCTCAATTTGATGGGTTTCTCCAATTATCTCGACCCCGTACAAGTTAAGGGGCAAGTATTTACCGTGTTTGTAGTTACGGTAGCGGCGGCTGAGGCTGCGGTGGGTTTGGCAATTGTTTTGGCGATTTATCGCAACCGCAATACCGTAGACATGGAAGAATTTAACTTGCTGAAGTGGTAATTAATCAATAGTCATCAGTCATTAGTCATCAGTCATTAGTGACAAACTAATGCAGATTAAAGACTGATGACTAAGGACTAATGACTAAAGACTAAGGATTAAGAACTAATGACTTCTAGTAATTTCTAGAGTAATTCTGCCACCGAAATCAGGGATGGGGGCCGCAGGTTTCGAGAGTTGTAGTTTAACTTTCTCGACTAAGGGTAGTTGTAAAAGCGCTTGAGCAATAGTATCTGCTAGGCGTTCGATTAATAAAAATTTCGACTCTTGGACTAGCTTTTGAATCAGAGTAATTGCGCTGCGGTAATCAAGAGTATGTTGAATATCATCACTTTTCCCAGCTTGCGATAAATCCAGCCAGAGAGTAACATCCACTTCAAACCACTGGCCCAAAACTTGCTCTTCCGGCAGATAGCCCGTATATCCGTAGCAGCGAATTCCTGTAAGTTGAATAGAATCCATTTTGCAATAAACTAAAAGTGCGTTGCCTAACCAATTTGTATTAAACCAGATAAAGTTCTCTTTCTCTTCCCTCTCTTTTTTTGCCCTTTTCCGCTTCCCTCTGCGCTCTTTGCGCCCTCTGGGATTGAATCACTCTTATTCTATCTTAAATTTCACAACCGTTCTCCTTTCTCCAACTTGTCCAGTAAATCCTCAGCAACTTCATACCATTTCCGCCTAATTTCAGCATCTTCTGGCTTTTCTGTCAAGGTACGACCTTGGAATTCGGGATATTTATTGTAATATAATTCATCCACTTTTTGATAGAATATATCTTGATTAATGTTGAGATTTTTGCGTCGTTTACCAATCTTTTCTTGACGAATTATTTCGGCTTCCTCTAAGGATGTATCAGGAGGTTGCTGGCGCGAAGAAAATTTAGGTAAATCAGGCAACTTTGGCAATGTGAAACCAGATTTGACTACACTAAAAGCTAAGATTCCGGGCACCAAAATCACACTTAAACTTCCTAGGGTTTTCCAAGGTATTAACTGGAAAATGTTGTTGTTTTTAACAATTTGAGGGTTTGGGTTAACAGGATTATGATTGCTGGTAGCAGTTTGAGTGGCGTTTTTGAAAGGGCGGCCGACAAAGTTCATTGTCACCATTTGGGAAATTATACTGCCAATATGAGAGAGTTTTGGATCTTTGAGTGCTTCGCGGACTGCTTTTGCAGATTGGTAGCGATCGCCCGGTTGTTCTGATAACATCCGATCCAATACAGTACCGAAATTTTGACTGACTGTGACGTGCGATCGCCAATCCCAAGTTTTATTATTGATATCGTACAATTTTTGAGGCTTTTTGCCGCTTAGCAGTACCAAAGCCGTGACGGCTAAAGCGTATAAATCGCTAGCAGCAGAAACTTTTCCCAGCCGCATTTGTTCCGTGGGCGAATAACCCTGTTTGCCGATCGCCGTATCCGATTGTCCGTTAAACTGAAGTACGGCATTGGCTGCAATTTGTTTAACAGAACCGAAATCAATTAAAAAGGGTAGTTTGTCAGCATCATGCTGAATAATATTATCCGGGGAAATATCGCGGTGAATTAAATTTTTCGAGTGGATGTATTCTAAAACTGGTAAAAGCTGAAATAGCAGTTGAGTAACTTCGGCTTCGGTAAAATTTTTACCTTGCTGCTGACGCGATATCAATATTTCTTCGTAGGTTTGACCGTTGATATAATCTTGTACTAAAAATAAAGATTGATTGCCGCCCAAATCCGTTCGCAGGAGTTCTCGAAAGCGGGGAATTTGCGGGTGTTGGAGGTGGTAAAGCATACTTGCTTCGCGATCGAACAATTCGGCAGCTTTCGGGCTGTGAACCACCGGAGAAAACTCTTTGAGCACGCAATGTTCGTTGTAGCGGTTGATGTCTTCGGCGAGGTAAGTGCGGCCGAAGCCACCGCGGCCCAATTCGCGGAGGATGCGGTAGCGTTTTTCGAGAGTGGAACCTGGGGCGAGGAGGGAGGAGTTAGACATAAACCACGGCAAATTGTTCGAGTTGGGGAGTCGCCGAGCACAGTATAGCTTATTGTAGCTAAGTTTGTTTGAATGCGAGGGAAGGAAGGGCGATCGCCCCAGCAATATCAATCCTCTACTCAATAGCTTTAGCGATCGTTTGATGATGTAGACTCTCCCTCATCATTATCAAAAAAACGACTAAACTAAGCGCTATTTCTGGACTAGCTTTTAACTAGAATTGCTTCTCATCCTGATGTTGTCGTCAAATCGAGGTGAAGTCAACTGGCTGTGCATATTCTGCACAATTGTGTCCCATTAGGTGATTCAGCTTTTGGGGAGATGTCTAATGTTTCTGGGCCCAATGACAACTTGAGTAATTTGACTGAATTCTGTCTGCTATGGAAATAGCGATCGCCTCTAGAGGCAGTTATACATAATATAAACATTTTGTCAATGCGTAAGTCTTAGAAGTAAGATACTGGGGAGCGGTCTTTTTTGAGGATTAGCAACAATTCTATACATAAACTTGTCAAAAAATGTATTATATGGTTTTAAATATTTAAATATTTTTCAAAGGTAGGAGTCTTCCGTAGATAAGAGGATAGAAGAGTTATAGGACTAGAGTCTTTTGGAGGAATTTTAATGTAATGTAATAACAATGACATATATTAGCATCTTCGTTCAACTATAATACGTATTGCTAGGCCAAAGACAGCGTAATATTGATATTAACCAAGTACCTGGGCCAATTCTAAAAAAGCTTCAGCCAGTTAGTGGATGACTGCAACTCCCAAAGTTCCGTTAGGTCTGCTCTTTGTTCGACCTTTTATCCTAAATATTTTTGTGGGTATAGGAATAACGGGGTATGTCTCTCTACAGAATGGACAAATAGCTACGCAATAAATTGTAAAACTCCGCCATGAGGCTAGAACACAGATTAACAATTCTCCTCATAGCAATTTAAAAATAAATCATTATCCATTACTTATTAGATTATGAAACAATACCTAAACCAGCGCCTCACAGAACCCATAAATTTAATGGCGTTGTTGTTGATTTTTGTATTTCCTTTTGCTCTGGTAGTTTATCAATTAATTGCTGAAATTGATATTAAAATTGAATTTGCTCAAAAAGAAAAACTCGGCTTGGCTTATAACTATCCTTTGAAAAATTTGCTAGTCGCTGTTATTGAACACCGCACGAAAGTTAATCAATATTTAAATGGAGATAAATCTTTAGTCCCTGCGATCGCCACGGCAACAGAAAAGATAGAAACTGCAATCCAAAACCTCAATGCAGTGGAAAAACAGCTATCGCCCCAATTTAAAACTACCCCGCAATGGCTAACGATCGAAACTTCCCTTAATGGCAACTGGCAGCGATTAAAAAAGAAAAAATTCAACTTATCTCCTACCCAAAGCTGGCAAGCACATACAACTGTTGTTAACGATATACTCGATTTAATTGCCCACATCGGAGATGTTTCTAATCTCATTCTCGATCCATCTTTAGACAGTTATTATTTAATGGATACCGTTGTCACGCAACTACCATTAACGATAGAGAATACGGCTCAAGCTAAAGATATCGGTGCAAAGATCGCCGCTCAACACGCTAAACAAAGAATTACAGACAGTGATCGAGCAAAACTTTTGATTATTCGGAGTTTAATTGCACCGCCTATACAAGCAGTGGAAAGAGGCTTGCAAATTTCTGCTAATGCTAATCCGCAAATTCAGCGGCAGCTATCCACTAGCGTGCGCGAAAATTTCAAGAATATCAAAAGATTTATTGACTTACTCGACAAAGATATCATTAATGCCAACAGCATCAAGTTACAGCCATTCGTATATATAGCTACAGCGGAAACTGCCCTAGAGTCCCAATTAAAACTTTACGATACAGCTTTTCCACTTTTAGATCGTTTATTGGAACAGCGACTGAATCAGTTAGTTGGTAGAAAATATCAAGTCATCGGGTTTGCACTGCTAGTATTAACGGTAGTTACTTACATTTTTATGGCTTTTGTCAGCAACCGCAAAAAGCGCCTGCAATTTGAAAAAGAATTACAAGCTGCTGAAGCCAAATATCGCAGCATTTTTAACAATTCAATTAATGGAATTTTCCAAGTTACGCCCGCAGGGGAATATCTTAGCGCTAATCCAGCCTTGGCTGAAATTTATGGTTACACTTCTTCTGACCAATTAATTGGCAAATTAACCAATATTAAACAACAACTTTATGTAGATCCCAACCACCGAGAAGAATTCATAAAAATTATAAGCGATCGCGGCACTGTTGCCGACTTTGAATCTCAAGTTTATCGCCGCGACGGTAGTATTATTTGGATTTCAGAAAATGCTCGCGCTATGTGTGATGAAAATGGCAATATTCTCTACTACGAAGGTACAGTAGAAGACATTACCGAATACAAACGTGCCGAACAAGAAATTTATGCAGCTAAAGAAGCAGCAGAAAATGCCAACCGCGCCAAAAGCGAGTTTCTGGCTAACATGAGTCACGAACTGCGAACCCCACTCAACGGGATCTTAGGCTATGCCCAAATTCTCAAACGTTCTGTAAAACTAGGAGAACACGAACAAAATAGCATTGAAATTATCTACCAGTGCGGTTCTCACCTGCTAACTTTGATTAACGATATTCTCGATTTGTCTAAAATAGAAGCTCAGAAAATGGAACTCTACCCTACAGAATTTCATTTTCCCGCTTTTCTACAGGCCGTTGCCGAAATTTGTCGCATTCGCGCCGAACAAAAAAGTCTCAAATTTAGCTACCAACCCGATCCCGATTTACCCATTGCCATTCACGCCGACGAAAAGCGCTTGCGACAAGCATTAATTAACCTTATTGGTAACGCCATCAAATTTACCAAAATAGGAGACATAAGTTTTAGTGTCAGTGTAATTGAAAAAACTATTAATTTTTCTCATCAAACTTGCTGTAAGATTCGCTTCAGTGTTAAAGATACAGGAGTAGGAATTAAACCCGAAGAAATGGTCAAAATATTTTTACCTTTTGAACAAGTTGGATCTCGCAAAAATCAAGCAGAAGGAACGGGATTAGGACTGGCAATCACTCAAAAAATTATTCAATTAATGGGTAGTACCATTCAAGTCACCAGTCAATTACAAATGGGCAGTATTTTTGGGTTTGATTTAGAGCTATTAGAAGCAACAGAATGGGTTAATACAAGTTCTCAAACTGACAAAGGTAAAATTATTGGATTTAAAGGAAATCCCCAAAAAATTCTCGTGATTGACGATCGTTGGGAAAATCGATCGGTCATTGTTAATTTACTGACTCCTCTAGGATTTGAAGTAATAGAAGCGACTAACGGTAAACAAGGATTGAACATAGCAACTCAGGCTAAACCAGATTTAGTGATTACAGATTTAGTTATGCCAGAAATGGATGGATTTCAATTAATGGAATACTGGAAAACAAGCTTAGAATTAAAAGATATTAAAATAATTGTTTCTTCTGCGAGTGTTTTTGAAACAGACCAAAATCAAAGCTTACAAGCTGGGGAAGTTGATTTTTTAGCCAAACCAGTTCAAGCTGAAGAACTTTTAGAAAAGTTAGAACTTCATTTACAAATAGAGTGGATTTATGAAGCTGTATCATTGATGTCTTCAGTAAGGAAACCCAATTACGATAAAATTGTTCCTCCTCCTTCAGAAGCATTGGATAAACTGTTTGATTTAGCGTTGCGAGGTAATTTGAAAGAAATTATAAAACAGACAGACACTCTTGAAAAAACCGATCCGAAATATATGTCATTTGCGTCAAAATTGCGGCAGTTAGCTAAAGAGTTTCAAGAGAAAAAAATCTTGGAAATGCTCATTCAATACAAGGAAATAAATTTATGAACAATTTAAATTCTTACTCAAATACAATTTTGGTAGTGGATGATGTCCCTGCTAATTTAGGAATCTTAGCGGATTTCCTCACTGAAGCTAGTTTTGAGGTTTTGGTCGCTCAAGATGGAGAAAGTGCTATTCAAAAAATAAATTATGTGATTCCCGACCTAATTTTATTAGATATAATGATGCCCGGAATAGACGGATTTGAAACTTATACACGCTTGAAAGAAAACCCTTTATGGAGTCAAATTCCTGTAATTTTTATTACGGCTCTTTCTGAAACAGATAATGTTGTCAGAGGTTTATCTTTAGGAGCTGTAGATTATATTATTAAACCTTTTCAAAAAGAAGAGGTTTTAGCGAGAATTAAAACACATTTAGATTTGCGGCATTTAACTAAAACTATTGAAGTTAAAAATCAGCATTTATTGCAAGAAATTGCGGAACACGCCAAGGCTCGTGCAGACTTAAAACAGCTAAATCAAGAATTGGAAATACGAGTCAAAGAACGAACAGCAGAACTGTCTCAAACGCTGCAAGACTTGTACAGAAGTCAAGCTCAATTGGAGCATAATGCCTTCCATGACTCCTTAACAGGTTTGCCAAATCGAGACTGGTTGATTAAGAAATTGCATGAGTTAATTGCAGCAAATACAAGTTATTCTGTTTTGTTTGTTGACTTAGATCGTTTTAAAGTTATAAATGATAGCCTAGGACATTTAGCAGGAGACGAGCTACTTAAGTGCGTAGCCAAGCGGATGCAAGGGTGTTTAAAACCTTGCCAAATATCAACGCGAATGGGGGGGGATGAATTTGTTATTTTACTAGAAACAGAAACCGGAACTTTAGTCGCTCAAAAATTATTAGAACAGTTTAAGTTACCATTTAATTTTAATGAATATGAAGCTATCGTACAAGCGAGTATTGGTATAACTTCTAGTGCAATAAATTATCAACACCCGATGGATATCCTTAGAGATGTGGATATTGCAATGTATCGAGCCAAAAAGCAGGGAAGTGGTAACTATCAGGTTTTCGATCCACAGATGCAAGCAGATGCGATCGCACGCCTCGAACTAGAGCAAGACTTGCGAAAAGCGATCGCTCAACAAGAATTTTGCTTGTACTATCAACCTATTGTTTCCCTCATTACTGAAGAAATTAAAGGTTTTGAAGCTTTAATCCGCTGGAATCATCCCAAAGGCATGATTTCACCCGATCAATTTATCCCTGTTGCTGAAGAAACAGGATTAATTAATCCTTTAGGTTGGTGGATTTTACGGGAAGCTTGCAGCCAGTTAAAACGTTGGCAAGAGGAATTGCCTGACCTGCCTTTGAAACTGAACGTTAACTTTTCTCCTATTCAATTCCAGCAAGTTAATTGCTTGGAACAAATTGCAGAAATTTTACAAGAAACTGGGATAAATAGAAACACTTTAAATATAGAAATTACTGAAAGTTGTCTATTAAAAACAACAAGTTTTAACTTTGAATTTTTAAAAGCTATGGGTGTTGGTATATGTATCGATGATTTTTGTACTGGCTACTCTTCATTAAGTTTACTCAAAGAGTTGCCAATTGATACTTTAAAAATTGATCGTTCCTTTTTGCAAAACTTGGCTCGAAATCCCAACGATACAAGTTTAATTCAAACAATAATATTATTAGGTAGGAATTTAAATATGGAAATTGTTGCTGAAGGATTGGAAACTCAAGAACAAATACAAATTCTTCGAGAACTAGGATGTATTTTCGGACAAGGTTACTTTTTTTCTCGCCCCTTAGATAGTCATAACGCCACGCGGTTTATAGGCTTATAATTGAAATAATTTTGTGTTATTTTCAATCATCAATTTGATTGTTGTTGTTGGCTTTGTAATCGTTAATTAATAACCGTAATTGTTTTTCCTGAAAGCTTGCAGCCAATTCACCTACCCGTTCGGCAAAGGGAATATATTTTGCATCTAATTTTTTTAAATGTTCAACTTGTTTAGTCACTGCTTTTAAATTACCTCTCATAACCAAATCGTATAAAATGACCAGTTCTTCATCTGGTGGAGGTACTAACGAAGAAACTGAATCTAATTGTACGAATTGATTAACATTTTGATTGAGGTGAGATGACTCTTGATATACCCAAGATATCCCTAAATGCTTTTGTAGCAATACAAATAACTCAGCCGCCTGTACGGGTTTGGGTAAAAAAGCATTTGCGCCCATATCTAAACTCTTATGCTGGTCAGCTTCAAACACGCTAGCTGAAGAAACGATAATGACTAAATCTTTAAACTTAGGTTGAGAGCGGAGACGGCTTACTAACTCGAAACCATCCATTTCTGGCATTACTAAATCAGTAATAATAGCATTAAAATGGCCACAATCGACTTGTTTTAAAGCTTCTTTGGCATTCGTAGCTTCTAGCACTTCAAAGCCAAGGGGTGCTAACAAATTAACCAGCACAGATCGATTTTCCCACTGATCGTCAACTGCGAGAATTTTCAGTTGAGTTCCTTGATAGCCAGCGATCGCGGCTTGTAGCTGAATTGCCGATTCCCATTTACTAGCAGAAGGTAAATCTAAATCGAACCAAAATTGGCTGCCAGCATTTAACTGAGTGTTAACTTGAATATTGCCACCCATCATTTCGATGATTTTTAAAGTAATTGCTAATCCCAAACCTGTTCCTTCTGACATCTTATCGGTATTGCCTACCTGTTCAAAAGGTTGAAATATTTTCTGCATTTTCTCTTCGCCGATCCCCACTCCAGTATCTTCAATTTGAAAGCGGATAGAGTTGATGGCATTTAATTCATTAGGGTTAGTTTCTAAGGGTACTGATTTTATAAGTTGAACTTTGAAGGTAACGCCCCCTCGATCGGTAAATTTTACAGCATTACCTAAGAGATTAATTAAAATCTGCCTTAAGCGTTTTTCATCCCCTTGCACGTTGGTGGGTAACCCCGAGTCAAATTGACAAATAAAACTGATGGCTTTTTGTTCCGATCTGAGGCGAAAGATTTGGCTGACATCTTCTAAAAATGCCCAAAAATGAAATTGCGTCGGGTAAAGTTCTATTCTCCTAGCTTCGATTTTAGAAAAGTCGAGGATGTCGTTAATTAAAGTGAGCAAATGAGAGCCACATTGATAAATAATTTTTAGACTATTTACCTCTTGCTTGTCTAAGTTTTTTGAACGCATGAGGATTTGAGCGTAGCCTAAAATCCCGTTGAGGGGTGTGCGAAGTTCGTGGCTCATGTTTGCCAAAAATTCGCTTTTGGCTTTGTTCGCACCGTCGGCAGCTTCCTTGGCTATTTGCAATTCTATTTCTGCTTGTTTGCGATCGGTAAAATCGGTGTGAGAGCCGACTAAACGTAGGGGTTTGCCTTCGGCGTCCCGCTCCACAACCCGACCTCGCGATAGTATCCACCTGTAGCTACCGTTTTTGTGCCGCATCTGAAATTCCCAACTATAAGGTTCGTTACTTCCACTTTTTAAATAGTCTTCTAAAGATTCTAATATCTGCTGTAAATTATCGGGGTGAACCAGTGCTTCCCAGGAGCTAAATAGGTTAATAAGTTCGTTGTCTTGATAGCCTAACATGGCTTTCCATTGGGGTGAAAAATAGATGGTGTTTGTTTGGATTCGCCAGTCCCAGATGCCTTCATTAACGCTTTCTAGAGTTAATTGATACCTTTCTTCGCTTTGTCGGAGTGTCTCTTGTATCTGTTGGCGATCGCGCATTTCTTGCTCTAATGCTTGAGTTCTTTCTGCGACTTTTTGTTCTAAGGAGTGCGAATAATCTTCTAATTGTGCGTAGGACTGCTTGAGTTGCTGGCTCATTAAATTGAAAGCAGTCGCTAAAGCGCTGATTTCTTTAACGGAGGAAGCCGTTACTTTTTGCTCGAAGTCGCCGCCAGCGATCGCACTTGTGGCTTTACCCAAACGCCGAATCGGTCGAGCTATCCATTCAGAAGTCAAAATTCCCAAAACCGTTGCCAAAAATAGTGCCAAAAGACATAATAAAATCGTCGTATGTCTACTCCTGTTAATTTGTTCCATAAAATCATTTTCGGGAATCGCAATGACAATTAACCAATCAATACCTTTACCATCTTGAAAAGGAACAACTTGTACGAATTGTTTTTGCCCGTTCAATAAAAAATCTAACTGTTGAGAACTTTTAATTTCATTAAGATTGTTAAATCGCTCGATTAAATATTTCGCAGTATCTTTAGTGAGAATATCTTTACTATCAATGGCTTGAAATCTTTGCTGATCTCGATAGGGTTGTTCTGATGTAGAACTAGCCACTAGCATTCCACTTCGCTCGACAATAAAAGTTTGTCCACTTTTCCCAACTTTTAAAGTTTGCAAAAAATTACCGATCAGAGATAAACGTAGAGTGGTAAATAAGATGCCCAGCAGTTTTCCGTTTTTGTCAAAAACTGGTTGACTTCTCGCCATTAAAGGGGTGTGAATAGCCTCGCCAAAATGAATTGGACTCCAGATAGGTTTGCCAGCTTTTAAGCTCTGTTTGTAAGCTTGCATTTTTCGCGTATCAAAATTATTCAAAACTTTGAGTAATTTCTGTCTTTCCCCTTGACTGCCTATAGAATAAATATATACCTGATTTGTATTTGTTGGCAATTGTGCATGAATTTCTAGCTTTCCTTCATCCTTAGTCTGAATAGCTACACCTTTACCTTTTTCATTTACTATTACTATGCCATTTACGCTATTAAATCGATTTTTTTGTTGCCAAATATGACGCTCCCACACTCTCATATCTTCCATGCTCAATAGGCCCAACCTAACAGCATCAGCATTAATTTGATTAACTAAATCGGGAGCAGCAAGATAGGTCTGTAAATTCTGCTCAATTCTCGTGGCGATTTCACGGCGCAACTGTGCCGCTACATCATTAACTGCTTTCTGTCCGTTTTGTAACGAAAAATATCCGGTTAACCCTACGGCTGTAAAGATTTGTAAAACAAAAGGAACAATTAAGACACGGCGTAACGGAATTTTTGGAAATTTAGAAACATTTGTACACATAACTTTCTAGGAATAACGTCACGCGGTTTATAGGCTGATAATTGAAATAATATCGCGTTATTGTCAATCATCAATTTGATTTTTGTGATCGGCTTTGTAATCGTTGATAAATAACCGTAATTGTTTTTCCTGAAAGCTTCCCGCCAATTCTCCTACTCGTTGGGCAAAGGGAATATATTTTGCATCCAAAATTTTTAACTGTTCAACTTGTTTAGTAACGGCTTTTAAATTACCTATCATTACCAAATCGTATAAAATGGCAAGTTCTTCATCAGGTGGTGGTACTAAAGAAGAAACTGAATCTGAGTCTACAGATTGATTGACATTTTTATCAAGTTGAGATGACTCTTGATATACCCAAGATATGCTTAAGTGCTTTTGGAGTAATGCAAATAACTCGTCAGCTTGTACGGGTTTGGTTAAACAAGCATTTGCTCCCGCATTTAAACTCTTCTGCTGTTCAGCTTCAAATACGCTGGCTGAAGAAACAATAATGACTAAATCTTTAAATTTAGTTTGAGAGCGGAGACGTCTCACTAACTCGAAACCATCCATTTTTGGCATGACCAAATCAGTAATAACGGCATTAAATTGGAGATAATTAATTTGTTCTAAAGCGACTTGGCCATTAGCGGCTTCTATGACTTCAAAACCAAGGGGTGTCAACAAATTAACCAGCACCGAGCGATTTTCCCATTTATCATCAACTGCGAGAATTTTCAGTTTATTGCCCTGATAACCCGCGATCGCAGCTTGTAGCTGAATTGCCGATTCCCATTTACTAGCAGAAGGAAGGTCTAAATCAAACCAAAATTGGCTACCCGCATTTAACTGACTGTTAACTTGAATACTACCCCCCATCATTTCAATAATTTTTAAGCTAATTGCCAATCCCAAACCTGTCCCTTCAGCCATCTTATCGGTACTACCTACCTGTTCAAAAGGTTTAAAAATTTTCTGCATTTGCTCTGCGCCGATACCAACTCCAGTATCTTCAATTTGAAAGCGGATAGTGTTGATGGCGTTTAATTCCTTCGGGTTAGGTTCTAAGGCTACTGATTTTATGAGTTGAACTTTGAAAGTAACGCCCCCTTGATCGGTAAATTTTACAGCATTACCTACAAGATTAATTAGCACTTGTCTTAGGCGTTTTTCGTCCGCTTGCAGGTTGGTGGGTAACCCCGAGTCAAATTGACAAATAAAACTGATGGCTTTTTGTTCCGAGCTGAGGCGAAAGATTTGGCTGACATCTTCTAAAAATGCCCGAAAATCAAATTGCGTCGGGTAAAGTTCTATTCTCCTAGCTTCGATTTTAGAAAAGTCGAGGATGTCGTTAATTAAAGTGAGTAAATGAGAGCCACACTTATGAATAATTTTCAGACCGTTGAGATTTTGAGAGTCTAAATTTTTTGAACGCATGAGGATTTGAGCATAGCCCAATATACCGTTGAGTGGCGTGCGAAGTTCGTGGCTCATGTTTGCCAAAAATTCGCTTTTGGCTTTGTTCGCACCGTCGGCAGCTTCCTTGGCTATGTGCAATTCTATTTCCGTTTGTTTGCGATCGGTAAAATCGGTGTGAGAGCCGACTAAACGTAGGGGTTTGCCTTCGGCGTCCCGCTCCACAACCCGACCTCGTGATAGTATCCACCTGTAGCTACCGTTTTTGTGTCGCATCTGAAATTCCCAACTATAAGATTCGTTACTTCCACTTTTTAAATAGTCTTTTAAAAAATCTAATATCGGGTGTGAATTCTCGGAGTGAACGAGTGTTTCCCAAGAACTAAACTCGTTAGGAATTTCGCTGTCTTGATAGCCTAGCATGGCTTTCCATTGGGGTGAAAAATAGATGGCGTTTGTTTGGACTTGCCAGTCCCAGATGCCTTCATTAACGCTTTCTAGAGTTAATTGATACCTTTCTTCGCTTTCCCGGAGGGTCTCTTGTATTTGTTGGCGGTCGCGTATTTCTTGCTCTAATTCTTGAGTTCTTTCTGCGACTTTTTGTTCTAAGGAGTGCGAATAATCTTCTAATTGTGCGTAGGACTGCTTGAGTTGCTGGCTCATTAAATTGAAAGCAGTCGCTAAAGCGCTGATTTCTTTAACGGAGGAAGCCGTTACTTTTTGCTCGAAGTCGCCGCCAGCGATCGCACTTGTGGCTTTACCCAAACGCCG
The DNA here is from genome assembly GCF_036705715.1 of Microcoleus sp. AT3-D2. Classification (NCBI taxonomy): domain Bacteria; kingdom Bacillati; phylum Cyanobacteriota; class Cyanophyceae; order Oscillatoriales; family Microcoleaceae; genus Microcoleus; species Microcoleus sp. AT3-D2. The sequence goes on from NZ_JAUBVE010000042.1 coordinate 56,291, forward strand.
AATCGGTCGAGCTATCCATTCAGAAGTCAAAATTCCCAAAACCGTTGCCAAAAATAGTGCCAAAAGACATAATAAAATCGTCGTATGTCTACTACTGTTAATTTGTTCCATAAAATCATTTTCGGGAATCGCAATGACAATTAACCAATCAATACCTTTACCATCTTGAAA